>JAIVWA010000183.1:5530-8030 GCA_049190255.1 Gammaproteobacteria bacterium
TCCCGCTGTCTCCGCAGTCACCCTCGTAGACCTGGACCCGGCCATGACTGATTTGGCGCAGACGCACTACGTTTTGTTGGACGTCAATCAGGGGTCCATGAAGGACAGCCGCGTCACGGTTATCAATCAGGATGCCGCCGCCTTTCTCAAAGATGATGCCACCTTCTACGGGGCCATCTTCATTGATCTGCCCGACCCGGACAGCGTGGACCTGATGCACGTTTATTCCCAAAACTTCTACCGCCTGGCCCACCGGCGTCTCAGGGCCGGGGGCATGCTGGCCGTTCAGGCCACCAGCCCCTACTTTTCACGCCAGGCCTTTCTTTCCATCTTGAAAACAGTCGAATCCGCCGGGTTCAGCGTCCTGCCTTACCACAATCAGATTCCGACCCTGGGCGAATGGGGCTGGGTCTTGGGGGCCAGGGCGGAAGATTTTTCCAAGGAAATACTGAAACGGAGGGTCTTGGCCTTTGATTTTGAAGGCCTGAACACTCGTTTTTTCAACACCGGGGCCATGATCTCCATGGCCCACTTCGGCAAGGGCATCCTGGAAGACCCTGACGCGGACAAGATAAAAATAAACACAGAGAGCAATCCGGTACTGATGAGGTACTATCGTTCCGGGTCGTGGGGGATCTATTGAGGGTTGCGCCAGGTTTGTCCCCGCCCGTGACCATTTTCCCGTGCCTTCAGCCTCGCGGCAAAATGTTAGTAAACTGGTATTCTTCTACCTCTTGGCCAGCCGAGGCCTCAAAGTCGTTCTCGCCCCATTGCTCGATTTCCAGGAGCTTCTTGCCGGATTTGTCGGCAAAACTCCACCGCAGAAACTCCCGGCCCGGTTCTTGGCCGCCCTTCAGAAAGTGGCCGCCGGCCGTCTCTTCCAGATAATAGGTCATCCCTTCGAATTCGATCTCGTCCGGCGGGTCGTCGTGCTGTTGTATGTGTTCCTTGAGACCGCTGCCCAGACTCCCAAAAGGGATCTTCCTGCTCCAACTCCAGTAATCTTCGTCGTCGGATTCCAGTTCGAGATAGACCGTCTCCTCGCTGCTTTTTAGCTGCCACTCGTGGGCCTTGTCGCCTTCGCTGAAATCGTAGACATTGTAGGCCGTTACTTCCCAGGTCTTGAGGTCGTAATCCAGGAAGTAGCCGACCTTCAGGTTGGACAGGGTAAGATCTCTCAGCGGGTCAGGCGGGGGCTTGTTTTTTTTAAATAGGTCCTTGAAACCCATGCTTTCACTCATTCTCAGTGGGGCCGCTAATCATTTTGATGCCCATTTTTTTCTTGAGTTCCAGAAGATGCACTGAAGCGCTAACCGTATTGCCGCTTTTCAGGGCCGCGTTTATTTCATCGTCCACGCTTTTGTCCAGGTCGGCCATCTCTCCGTAGGCCAGGGCCAAGGCTTCATCTTCCTCGACCTTGCCCTTCATTTTTTCGAGCATGGCAATGGTGCCCGAGGAGTCGACCCTGGCGATCTGCTGGTTGATCTTCTTAGTTGCGGCCGCGGTCCTGGCCCGGGCCTTCAAAGTCACCAGATCGTTCTCATAGGTGTTGACACTTGACTTGATCTTGTTGACATTGGCCTGAAGCTGGCCGGCCATCTGTTCGTGGCGTTCAGCCTCCTGGGCGAGTCTCATGGCATCGGCCGCGGATTGTTCTTTCTTGTTCAAGGCCTGAGTGGCCAGACGTTCGGCATCGGCCTGATCCATCTCGCCGTTCTGCATTTTCTGAAGCAGCATCATGGCCTTGCGCTCGTAGTCCACGGTCAGTTTTTTGTGGTTGTCAGCCTCCCGCCGGGTGCGAACGGCAATGGCCTTGACTTCGGCCAGGCCGGTCATAGATGCCTGAAGATCTTTCTTAAGGTCCCGGATGCCCTGCTCGGTCATTTTGATCGGGTCCTCGAATTTATCAACTAGGGCGTGTGCCTCGGCCTGAGAAACTCTGAAAAGACGTTTGAAAAGAGACATATTAGGTTACCTCCTTAGGATGGGGAGCCATACCCATCATTGCTGTACGTAACTGATTAGTTCGGAGCTGAATTCGGCCAGGGCCATACCCAGAGCCTGAATGGAGGCCTCGAGTTCGTTCCGGTCGAGATTCTCCAACTGGAGCGTGTCCCGAAAGAGAATGAGCCTGGCCTCCTCGTCCATGACAAACGCGCCGTGGACCAGCTCGCGATTCATCTGCAGCAGGCGTTTATACAAGTCTCCCGGGCTGGACGGAACCTCCATGATCACCTGCTCCAGGACCAGGAGCGGGGCCTCGCAGTCGATCACCAGGTCCTTGACACCGTTGTCCTCATCATCAACCACTACCAGCTCTGCGGCCGGGTCTTCGCTGACAATGGGTATATCCATGTCAAGAAGATACGATTTTACCAGTTCGAATTTATCAGACATAACCACCTCCTATTTCCTTCATGAAAGATAATCATTCAATTGCCACTCTTAATTATTTATCCCATATTCCGGAAACTTAAGCCATACCACTTTGAAATAGCGA
>JAIVWA010000184.1:0-8020 GCA_049190255.1 Gammaproteobacteria bacterium
CAAAACGCTCCAGCTGACTTCTATTCTGCTGCGCTTCATAGCGGGACCGGTACCTCGCCATGTGTCCTGCAAAATCTTTAAAGAACCAGACAATCGGCGACCAGTTCCCACAAATATTTTACCTCGAGATCCTCCATCCCGTACTCTTTTTTAATGTTGTTAAACTGTCCATGGCAGCTGTGACAGGGGACCACCAGCATCCCGGCACCAGTAGCCCGGATCTGGTCCATTTTTTTCTGGCCGTAAAGAATGCGTTCCTCGTTGTACCCATTGACCAGCGTGCCGCCGCCGCCGCCGCAGCAGATCTGATTCATTTTCGCCGGATAAAGGTCGATCCAGTTTTCGACACATTGGCTGAGGATCCAACGCGGCTCATCAAAAAACCCATGCCCGAACCATTTTTGTGCTTTTCTGCCATAATTGCACGGATCGTGATAGGTGGCCGGACCTTTGAACCGTGTTTTATCCAGTTTTATGCGTCCCTCTTTAATATATTTTATGAGAAGATCAAATACAGTGACAAATTCAAATTTTTTCAATGCTTCCGGGTAGTGTTTTTCGAGACCCGACCGGGTCGCCAGATAGGCGTGCCCTCATTCGGGCCACATCAGCGTTTTGATCTCCAGTTTCTCCATATGTTCGACAATACGGCCGGTCATGATTTTCATGGCTTCGTCATCACCGGTAAAATACGCCCAGTTTGTTCCCTCCCAGTTTTCGGAAGGTACCGTCCAGTCTTCTTTAGCCGCATGAAAAATTCGCCACCAGTACTTTAAATCCTCGGTATGGGTGTTGACCAGCTTATTGTGAATGGTGGTGAGAATGTTAGCGCCTTTTTTATCGATAGGCACCTTAAATCCTTCATAGCCAGGTTCTTCGGCAATTTCCTCCGCCACATCTTCAAGGATGAAGATGTAATCATCCTTTGGCAGCCGTAAATTGTTTCCGGTTTCAAGCGCCGCCTCCAACCCCTTGTGGATTATTCCGGGCACCTTGTCTCTATCCCTCAAGGATCGGACACGCCGGACCGCATCGGCAATATCTATCTCCATGGGACAGACATTTTCGCATTTTCCGCACAGGGTGCAGATCCAAGGCCAACGCGACTCAATCACCGCATCCTCAAGGCCCAGAGACAACATTCGAACCAGTTTCCGCGGGTCAAAGCCATCTATCCCCGATGCAGGGCATGAGCTGGAACATAGCCCACAGGTCACACATAAATCCTGGGAAAACGCCCAGGACCTGAACCGGCTGTGATCTAATGCGTTCATATCGATAATGTCGGTTTCAGCCATTATAACTCCTCTATCTCTTTGGTTCCTATATTGATATTTATGCCTCTTTCAGCCGGCTCGGTCCTAGTTCAAGAATGGTATTTTCAAAGGCATTAACCGTTTCAGCAAACTCCCTTCCCATATTAGAGGCAAGTGTTTTGTAAGCCAATCTTTCAGGTTCAAAGCCGAGTTGGGGCAGCAGATCAGATACCTGATCCACTCTCCGGTGCGCATATATATTGCCGAATTCCGAATGGCAATTGCCCTTATGGCATGTCAGCACCAGCACACCGTCGGCACCCTTTCTAAATGCTGTAAAAAGATGCTCCAGCGATATGCTGCCGGCACAGGGTACTTCGACGATTTGCAGGCCTGGCGGAAAAGAATATCCCATGCAGGATGCCAGGTCACCCGCTCCTTTGGCGGATCGGCTGCAACAAAAGGCCGTTATTGATGGACTATAATCTTCAATATTGGCTGTTTTTTTTATGTCCGGGATTCTGTCGGAAATTGTCCCACCAACAGGCGCGTTAATCTTAATGGCAAATCGAGGGCACTCAGCCACACAGATACCGCAGCCCTCACAAGCCTGCGGATCAACAGCGACCTTTGAATTCAATGATATGGCGCCATACGGGCAGACGCGGAAACAGGTCAGGCAGCGGATACAGTGCCCGGTGAAGTTGATTTCGGCTTTTCCTGTTTGCTCTTCAGGCGGCTTTTTGTAGAGGTTCAGCACACAAAGCGCTGCATTGCCGATATCTGCCTCTCGTTCCCCTGCTGCTTGAGCATTGCGTGACAATCCGGCAACAAAAACACCCTTTTTGTTTGTGAGCACCGTGGCCCGATGAACATTGTCTGATTGGATAAATCCGTCCGGGCCCGTTTCTATCTCCAATTTATCCGCAATATCACGCGAAAAGGTTGATGCATTAAGGGCTTCGTCGATAACAGTGACATCCGGATTTAATTTAAACGTTTCACGGATGACTTCATCGACATAGACGATGGTAAGGTTGCCGTCTTTATTAACATGGATGTCGGGTATTGTTTCCGTGAATTTCATGAACACGGTACCCGCCTTTTTGGTTTGCCGATAAAGGGCTTCCAGACCGTTTCCGGCAACCTTAAGATTTCCGGTAAATATGTAAGTCTGCCGGTTGAATTCCTGTTGTAATTTAAGCGCACAGCGCATGACTTCTTCGGTGATTACAGGGTTACTTTCTTCTGCCAGTCCCGTAATAAAAGCGATTCTTTTCCCCGATAAAACTTTTTCAGCAGGACCCGATCCGAATTCGATAAATTCACAGGCTTGGGAAAGTGAAACCACACCACTTGATTCCCCAACACCATAAAGGGAAAAATTGGGTTTTCGCTCCACTTCATCTGCTATAATGATGCTGGAAACGGTCCGGGTAACGGATTTGTCGTTTCCGGTAAACGTCAGGCTGAAACGACCCACCGAACCACTGCAGGAAAAAAAACCGGTAACCGGGAGTATCTCTAGTTTACCTGTCTTTCTTTCGGTATTCAAATCATCAAACAGCCCGGCATCACCGGTAGCGCCCGGTATTGCCACAATGACGTCTCCATCCTTTTCAAGCAATTCTTTAGCGATTTCCCGAGCATCGCGACTGTAGCCCAGAATCAGCGTTTTTGCATCCAAAGCGCGTCCTTTCGTTCATTTTTTTGGCGCAGTTTTTAGGTTTCAGTTCCTTACAACATGTTGTCAGATAAGGGCCCAACCCGGATAAACCGGAAAGAATAGCCACAAAGGCACCAAGACACAAAAAAAATATTTATTATAATTAAACTTCGTGTCTTGGTGTCTTAGTGGCGAAAATATCTTGTCACAGATAAATCCTTCGCAAACATGATGTGATTTCAATAAATAGGTACTAAAGCCCCAGATATTTCGCCACTTCAAAGGCGGTCTTGCCGGCACTGGCAATGGATTCCGGGATGCTCATGGGGCCTGTAACGGAGCCTGCCGTGAATATGCCCTTTTCAGAAGTCAAGCCCCCTTTGTCGGCCTGTTCCACAAACCCGGTTTCGGCGAGTTGCAACTTCAGGGTCTCTGTTGTTTCTTGTATGCCTTGACAGGGCGTCATCCCTACGGAAAGCACGACCAGGTCAAATTCCTCCTGAAATGTTTCACTGGACGTGTTATCCAGAAATGTCACCCGCAACTGATCGTTGACTGCAGGATAGATGTCTCCCGGGATGGCCCTTATCAATCGGACATCTTTCCGAATTTTAGCGTAAAATTCGTCAAAATCCCTGCCAAAGGTCTGTACATCCATATAAAAAAAAGTGACCTGTATTTCAGGCTGCCGTGCTTTCACCAGACCCGCCATGCGCAAGGCTGAGCCGCAGCAAACCTTTGAACACCACAGGTGGTTGAGTTTGGCATCGCGACTGCCCACGCATTGAATAAAAGCGATGCTGCCTGCCTCAACGCCGTTAGAAGGTTTTAATGCCCGCCCATCCGTTCTGAGCATTCTTTCCATCTCCAGGTTTGTGATGACATTTTCAAATTTACCATACCCGTATGGTTTGCTCACAGGGTTGAACGGCGTGAATCCTGTGGCGAGAATCACAGCATTCGCATGGGTGGGTTCCGTCGTCTCACCGGCATCAAGATCGATGGCGCCTTCCGGGCACGCCTCCCGGCATACGGTACACGATTGATCCTTCAGATAGAGGCATTTTTCACTTGAGATGGCATAAAAAGGAGTGTGGTTTTTGGAAAATCCCTTGGTGACGGCACCATTTTCAGGACATTTCTCAAAGCATAACCCACAATTGCTGCATTTTTCAGGATCGATAAAAACCGGTTTTTTCAGTAGTGTCACGGAAAAATCTTTCGATTTTGATACTTCCTGAACCCGGGCGCCTGCCATCAATTTAATTTTCGGGTTTTGAACGACCCGGTCGAGTTTTTCCTCAACCATGCAGGCACCGCATTTGACGCACTGGTCCGTGGCTTTGCAGGTATACTGGATCGCATGGCCCCCGGGAAAGTCTGATTGTTCCACGATTTCAACGTCAATATCCAAATCGGCCAGGTCAGATGCCACTGTCAGTCCGGCGACACCGCCGCCGATAACAAGAACCTTATTCGCCATTATATGCACACCTTCATTGTGATGTATTTCGTTTTACGGTAAAAAAGTTGCTATTTCTGTCCCGCTTCAAATGCTTCAACAATACCCTTTAATTCTCCCTCAACAAAATCGGCGCATTCTTGAGCCGACTCCGCTGTCATTGAACCGATATCATCGATCAGACCTTCAATTTCTTTTTCATCGATGCCGATGGTTTTGTTGATCATAAAGGTGTCAACCTTTCCGTCTGCCGGCCGCCGGCCGCACCCTCCCGCCGTCCCGACGAATTCGTCTTTTACAAAAATGGGGACAACGATTTTTAGTATCCCGGCGTCACACTCTTCAACCACCGGTTTGTGGGTTTTCTGAGCCTGTGCGGCCATGTTCATATGCGCCACGGCACAGATGAAGGGGCCGCCTTTCTCGCTTGATTTGATGACCGGGCAGATCCGGTTCGACCATTTCACGTAATCGGTTATCCGGGTGCCTTCTATATCGAAGGTTACCGATTGTATTTGGCACTTTTCTATAATCTTTTTTTCCAGTTCAATCCATTTTTCCATTGGCTGAATGTCTGTCAATTTCATCTGATGCTCCTTGTGAATGTTACGGTTAAAAAATGCGTTTTTCATATTTTATCGACGCCTGGTCGAATTCATCGTACAGTATTTTCAACCGCTCATTGGCAATGTTGATTCTATACTGTTTTTCTTCCTTTTCCCTTTCCGTCTGGTAACAGGCCAGACAGCGCTCATATCGGTGGGTCTTCCCAAGGCAGGTAATCATGAATTCTGCCATCATAAAGGTCATCTCATTGTCATAACCGACAAAGTGCTCTACCCCGGGGACAGATTCCAGCGCCACCTTTACAGACACGTCATTGCCCTCTTTGGCGATATTGATAAAATCGTCGATGACCAGCGTCGCATCGTATTCTTTCTGGTACCCGTCAAATTTAACGATCATATCTTCCAGGGTGAAAAGCCGCCTTTCGATTTCTATACCGGCCTTTTCCAGCTTGCGATAATCTTTTTGGAGATAACGGTTGGCAATCACTACCGCCTGGGAGACATGCGGGCACAGGTTGTCAGGGCAACCGCGGGCATAGCACTTTCTGAATTCGTATTCTTCGCCGTCGATGGTTCCTTTGTAACGGCAAAGGAATATGAACGCCTGAAACGGATTGTCACGATGCGCAAAATCAACGGGCAGGATTTCAAAGGAAGTACGGCATGTCACTGCCGATCCTTTTTCCTTCAATCCCACAAGGTCTGTTATACGGTTTGGGGCATTATTTATGGATGTTTGTCCCATTTTTTCCACCTCTTTCCAGCGTCAGGTTAAAATATTTCAAAGGATTATGTTTCTAAAATCGGCCAATAAGTATAAAATTTCCGACATGGTGTCAAGATTCCATTAACCAGCGCACAGGGACATGCCCTGGGGTGCTGGTACGGGAAACCCTGCAGCCTTATCCCTCTTTTAATCAGGCAGTTTTTATTCCGTTTAATCAGCTTTTAGGAGCAATTTTGGATTGCGGATTTTGGATTGCGGATTTGTTGTATCGCTTTGCTCTATCATTTTTTATTAAATTGATCCGCCGGAGGCGGACCTTAAATCCAAATTCTAAAATCCCAAATCCCAAATCTATGAGGAATAAAAGTGGGATCAATTATTAAAAGTAACATTGCGAAAGAAAGCATGATTTTCACCAGCCTGGGGAAATATGAGTGCTTTTGAAACCTTGATCTATGAGAAAGAGGATGCACTGGCCCTGGTTACCCTTAACCGGCCTCAGTTTCTCAACGCCTATAACATTCAGATGCGCGATGATTTATTTGAAGTTCTGAACGCGATCCGGGATGACGATGAGGTGCGGGTGGTTCTGTTTAAGGGAGCTGGAGAAAAAGCCTTTTGTGCCGGAGCGGATTTGTCGGAGTTTCTAACAGCGCCGCCCCCGGTAGCCGCCCGACAGATTCGGTTTGATCGTGATGTGTGGGGACTGTTTTTGAGTATTCCCCAGCCATTGATTGCCGTTCTTCACGGTTATGTATTGGGTTCCGGAATCGAAATGGCGTTGTGCTGCGACCTGAGAATTACTTCCGATAATGCCCAATTCGGCCTGCCCGAAGTTGAACTGGGAATTATTCCGGCAGCCGGCGGAACCCAGACCCTCCCCCGGGCGGTGGGACGGGGCAGTGCGCTGGAGATGCTTTTAACCGGCCGCTGGATTGATGCCCGGGAAGCCCTGCGGATCAAACTGGTCAACCGGGTTGTGCCCGCAGACAGGCTCATGGAGACTGCCAGGGGGACGGCTGAAAAAATTGCCGCCTGTGACCCTGATGTCATAAAGGGCATCAAACAGGCCGTCGTGCGGGGCATGGATTTGCCCCTGGCTCAGGGTCTTGATCTGGAAAAGATGCTTGCCTGCCAGAGGGTTGTAAATCACGGCCGTTGGTAAATAGCAGTCATTCATTCCTTATCACCTGGATTTGAAAATCAGGTTTCAGGTGTCGGGTGTCAGGTTTCAGGAGAGAGGAACGTAAGAGCGGAAACCCAAAACTTCATATGAACTACATTGCCCAAAGTTTCTTTTTTGATTAAGCTGGCCTTTATTCAGGCCAGCGGCGGGGCTGAACACTGCCACCTGAAACCTGACACCATATGCCCGTAGATTTGAATAAAAATGGGATAAAATTTAAAGGACATGTTACGGGCAATTTTCACAGTCCCACATAAAATGCATGAGGGAATTAGTAATATGGCTATGATCGATACCTATTTTAAGGAGATGAAGACAAATGGGGCCAGTGACCTTCACATGGTTGTCGGTTTTCCTCCTTTAGTGCGCCTCCGCGGGGCTCTTGTCCCGCTGGAGCACCCGGTCCTTACTCCGGAATCAAACCTGAAGATTTTGTTTGAAATACTTTCTCCCGAACAACAGGCCTATCTGGAAAAGAATCGAGATTTTGATATGGCCTATGAGTTAAATGATGTCGGCCGCTTTCGTTGTAACTTCTTCTATCAGCATCACGGTATTGGGGCGGTATTTCGCATTATCCCTACCAAGATTTTAACGCTTGAAGAGTTAAAAATGCCGGAAGCCGTCAAGACCATTGCTGAATTCAATAAGGGTCTGGTTCTTGTGACCGGTCCTACGGGAAGCGGCAAATCAACAACCCTTGCTGCTATGATCGATTATATCAATGAAAGGCGCGACGGCCATATCATTACCATCGAAGATCCTCTTGAATTTGTCCATCTCAACAAAAAATGCATTTTTACCCAGCGGGAAATCGGCAGTCATGCGAATAGTTTTGCAAAGGCGCTTGAAGTCGCCAGCCGTGAGGACCCGAATATTATCCTTGTCGGGGAAATGCGTGATTTGGAAACCATCTCACTGGCCCTGACCTGTGCCGAGCTCGGTATTTTGGTGTTCGGCACCCTTCACACGAACAGCGCACCCAAAACGATTGACCGCATTATCAACGCCTTCCCCGCCGATCAACAGGGCCAGACACGGACGATGCTCTCTGAATCATTGCGTGCGGTTATCGCCCAGCAACTTGTAAAAACCAAGGACGGTAAAGGAAGACGTGCAGCAGTTGAGATTCTGATAGGGTCTCCCGCTCTCGC
>JAIVWA010000185.1:0-8013 GCA_049190255.1 Gammaproteobacteria bacterium
CCCCTGCGTTCGTAGTAGCGAATTGTTTCAATATTGACATTGGCTTGCCTGGCCAGTTCACCGATTGATAATTTATCCATTTTAAGCCTCCTAAATATAATAAGACCTGTACCTTGGTACAGGTCAAGGGTGAAGATGGAAATTTTTTAAGTGTCTAAAAATTGCATCATCCCTGCCACAGTCCGCGAGTTTCAATACGTTGGAATACATATCGCAATCAAAAGATTTTCATTTCATCACCTAATCCTACCTGCTTATATTGAGCGAATTTAATCAGTAATGAAACACTTTTCAGCATCTTCCGCTCGATTCCGGGCGAAGCCGGCCCCCCTTCCAGACGATTCCGGTAACCCTGCATAATGTTTCACAGTAAATGCTTTTTGTTTGACACGCAGTTATCAGTGTCATTATACTTCGCAGAATTAATCAGAATTATCTTTTAGTGATTGTCAAAAAACGCTCCGGTATTCAAACGTTTTTTTCTCCAACCACTTATACCGCAATTCCGTATTTGGGACATAATTATGGAAAGCGGTGCAAACTTAAAATCGGACGGTTTTAGTGGATCGCGCGACCCACCTCATCATAGTCGTTTTGATTGCGGTATTCCTGGTTGGCTCCGGGACAGCGGGGTATATGGTGATCGAGGATTGGACCGTTTTGGATTCACTCTACATGACGGTGATCACCTTATCCACGATCGGATATGGCGAAGTCAATCCGGTCAGTCAAACCGGACGAATTTTCACATTGATTCTGATCGTGATGGGGGTCGGTTTTTTTCTCTACGTGATCGGTTACGTGGTACAATTCCTGGTCGAAGGCCGTATCCGGCTAGTATTAGGGAGGCACAAATTGGACAAACAAATAGGCCAGCTAAAGAATCATTATATTGTCTGCGGATATGGCAGGATGGGGCGCGCGTTTTGCAGATATCTCATCCGGAAGCACTTAAAGTTTGTGGTGATCGAGAAAAATGAAGATCGCATTCCGGTCATGAACACAGACCATATCCTTATGTAATCCGCTTCCTTGAATTTGCTTTTGCAGATGAGGACACGGACATTCATATTGAGGAAATTGCCGTAGCAGAATCCTCTTGGAATGACGAACGACGAATGTAGAATGAATAATTAAGGAATTCTATCGATTTTTAGTGTGTCGTATCCGAAAGGATTATATTTAGATCTTCTCGATTGTTATAATTCTAAAATTGATGGAGCGAAGCGACTCCACAATTCGTCATTCGACATTCGACATTATTCATTCCAAAGGGGGCTATCAGGCCAGTAACAGTTTAAAGGCGATAAGAATCAAAATCAGGCCGCCGAAAATTTCCATGCGGTGGGCAAATCTTTGTGACAGCCGGTTGCCGATTTTCATGGCCAACCAGGTCATGGCGGCGGCAACAATACCGATCCAGACCGCCACCATAAACAGGTTCTGATTTAAAACCCCCAGGCTGAAACCCACTCCCAGGGCATCGATACTGGTGGCCACCGACAACATCACCAGGCTGAATCCTTTGGTAGGATCGGCGCATTCTTCTTTTTCCTCGGCGGGCTTTAGACCTTCGTACACCATCCGGATCCCAATATACATGAGCAGGCCAAAAGCGATCCCGGGACCCCAGGTTTGCGTCCAGGCCAGAATATGCTTGCCCAGCAGCCATCCGATAAGGGGCATCATAAACTGGAACAATCCGAAGTGAAAGGCCAAACGAAAGATCTGCCTGGGCGCACAGCATTGCGCCCCGACCCCCAGACCCACGGCAAAAGCATCACAGCCAAGGGCTACGGCAATTAAAGCAATTTCATAATAATTTAAACTCAAGGCAGCTTTCCTGATACGGGATTGGCCGGTTTTCGATACGATACATGTTTGCCGCCGGATTTAACGCCAACGGCCTAAAAATTAGCTGAATTTAAGCATCTGTTTAAAATTGGCAAGTCATAGTATGCTAATTCCTAATTGACGTTGCACAGAATATAATTTTACCTTCTTTCGGGAGCTATAGCGTTTCATCGATCCAGTTGCTTATTCTGGAGCGGCATATTTAAATATTTATTTGGAATCGATCCACTATGATTTTGTGGAGACCTTCTCCCGGTCGGGGGCTTCCAGTCCAAGATCGATCATTCGGGCCGGAAGATCGGGTTTGCGGGTCAGCGTTCGCCGACGAAAAGGAGCTGAGAGAAATTTAAAGATGTCGGATGCCTTCATATAGCGGCCAAAGGTGCGCACCAGTTTATAGGTCTGAATCGGACGCCCGAAGATCCGGCGCAAAAACAGCAAGGCGAATCCCTTCATGCGCGCACGGTTTACGACCTCGCTGGGCAGTATGGTCGGATCGATGTCGGAGCATTTGAACCATTTAAACCAGTCGCGATCATCATCGATGATCCCGCGTTCGATATACTCCTGCCACAGGGGCGTGCCCCGGTAAGCGCACAGTCGATTAAACGCGAAGGTGTCCAGTTTCAGGCGGGCTGCAAGACGAAAACTTTCCTTGATGTCTTCCTCGGTCTCGCCGGGCGATCCCACCAGGAAAAATCCGTGGGCCCTTTCGATCCCCTGGCGTTTGGCTTCACTAACCGCGTACTCGATCTGCTCCAGGGTCAGGTTTTTGTTCAGTCGATCCAGAATCTTCTGGGTGCCGGCTTCGACACCGTAGGCCAAAAAAGTGCAATTCGCCTGGCTCATGATGGGCAGCTGGTCGACGGCAACCGAATCGACCCGCCCTTCGCAGCCCCAGGTGAACTCGAGACGGCGCTCGATAATGCCGCTGCAGATATCGTTAATGCGTTTGCGCTTGAGCAGAAAATGATCATCGGTAAGGTAGATTGAGCGGTAACCGGCATCGTTGAGCTGCTGCATCTCTCCCAGGACATGTTCGGCCGAGCGGTGGCGCCATTTGCCGTTGGACAAAGAAGGTATGTCGCAGTAGATGCAGGCGTAAGGGCAGCCCCTGGAGGTCTGAATCGTACAAAATTTGTCCAGCGAGAGCACCGCAGGAACGTCCAGGGGTAATGACTCGATATAATCAATCGGCAAACTGTTGCGGTCAGGGTATGGAAACTGATTCAGGTCCCGGATAATGGGGCGGGGTGGATTGGAAACCACCCGGTCTCCGTCGCGCCATACAAGGCCTGCCACCGAACCGGGATTATCAATATTGTCCAGGTAATCCGGTAGAAGCGCCTCGCCTTCTCCAACCCCGATGCAGTCGGCATGGGAACAGTCCTTTAAGATATGCTCGGCGTTCATAGAGGCGAAAACGCCCCCCAGGATTATCGGGATGTCCGGTGCCGCCGATTTAAGCCCCTCAGCCATGACTTTGGTGGCCGGATAGGTGGTCGTGGAAAGAAATGACAGCCCAATAACATCCGGTCGTTCCTCTTTAACCGCCCGGACTATATCCTCCGCCTTCATTTGCGGGTGACAGGTGTCGAACATCCGCACCCGGTGGCCATGCCGGCGCACCACCGGAGCCAGGGTTTCGATCCCGAGAGGCGGAAACGCCATCACCTTGACGCGCTCATCGCCGGGTTTGGATCCACCCAGTTCAGGAGGGAGCATCCTGTAGTAATCCTTATCCCGGATATATATCATGAAAATATTCATTTCAGACCTCGTTGAATAGTTTATGGGACAACAAAGCAAGATTCAGGCGTCCGGCTATTGATGCTGCCTCCGGTATAAAATAGTGAGGCCACTTTTTAGGCATTGTCACCATCAAAAGTCAACCCTCGTACCTGATAACCGGTGCGGTTTGCATTCTCACAGAAAAACCAAATCTTTACTTAATCTGATTATGCTGTTAAGTTTTCAACCTTTATTAAATTTCACGAAGGCAGATATAAAAGGAATTGAAATGGTCAATATAAAGTTTCTGGATAAAATTAACCTTGCGACGTCGCCCTGGGCCCAAAAATTTGTGGCCCGTGCAATTCTGGATCCTAATTATCATTTGTTCGCAAAAGTAAAAATCAAAATGGAAAATATTGAAAATATTCCCAAAGGTGAATCCGTCATATTTGCCATGAACCACACCGACCGGTTCAATTACTGGCCCTTTCAGTATAAACTCTTGAGAGCAAAAGATTATCCGTTTACAACCGTTTGGGTAAAAGGAACCTACTTTAACAATAAAATCCTGGGGCAGTTGTTAAAACTCTGCAACACCTTCCCCGTACCTACCAAAGGATATATTATACGGGAGCAGTTTAAAAAAACTTTCCAGAGAACAACCACCCGGGATGAATATCGAATGATCAAGGATTTGCTTGATAAAAAAATTTCTCTGCCCGATGTCCTTGCCGGTGCATCTCAGGAGGTCAGGGATCTTTTATCAGATAAATGGGACCGGATGTCCAGTGCCGGGGCTTCATTCCTGCAATTTATAGAAAACAACTATTATACGATGATGGAAAAAGTGGCCCAGATAAGTCTTGGCGCTCTCTTTGAAAAAAAATTAAGTATCATTATCTTCCCCGAAGGGACCCGATCCGTAAAGCTTTCAGAAGGCCGAAGCGGTATTGCCCAGCTGGCGCTTCACTCTGAAAAAGCAGTCATACCCGTCGGCTGCAACGGTAGTGAAATGGTTTATCCGGGCAGCTCGCCGATTGCCAGGAGCGGAACGATCACCTATCGTATCGGAAAACCCATGACCGTCCACGATCACTTCAAAGAGTTCAGAATAAAAGAGAAATTCAAACTCTTCTCAAAAGAGTCCCAGCAAAAGTACCAAGAAGTATTTGATGCCGCCACCGAAGCCATCATGAAAAATATCGATTTACTGCTGGATGACCGCTATCGCCTTTCAGCTAGGGCATCCGGGTAATACCTGAATCTTGCATGAAAATTAATTAAACGTTAATTTGGCAGGAGCTGCCGCAATGATCCAGTTCAGGCCGGCGCTCCCACTGAATGGTAATATGCTCAATTCCGAACCGGTCATGAAGCTCTCTGCTGGCCTGTTCGATAAGCGCGTCGTCATCTCTGGCATCCGGTTTCACAAGGTGCACGGTAAGCGCCGTTTCCGAGGTACTCATGGCCCATATGTGCAAATCGTGAACACCGGTGACGCCGGGCAGGTCGGACAGATAGGTTTTGACGGCTTCCGGATCAATGCCGGCGGGCACAGCATCCAGGGCCAGGTTAAAAGAATCGCGCAGCAGCCCCCAGGTTCCGACAAGGATAATGGCTGTGATAGTCAGACTGACAACCGGATCAATCCACGGCCAGCCGGTGGTCAGGATGACAACGCCGGCCAGAACCACGCCCGCAGATACCCCGGCGTCGGCTGCCATATGCAGAAAAGCACCCCGTATGTTCAAATCCGTCTTGCGCCCGGACAGGAATAAAAGGGCGGTGGCCGTATTGATGACGACACCGATAGCGGCCACAATAATCACGGTTTTACCGGCCACCGGCGAAGGATCGCTGAACCGCTGCACCGCTTCCCAGGCAATCCCGCCCATGGCAACCAGCAGGATGATAGCGTTGGTGAGAGCCGCCAGAATAGTAGATTTACGCCAACCGTAAGTATGGCGTTCCGTGGGCTTGCGCTGGACCAGATAATTAGCCCCCCAGGCCAGCAGCAGGCCAAGAACATCGCTCAAGTTATGGCCGGCGTCCGCTAATAAGGCCAGGGAGCCGGCCAGAAATCCGTAAGTCGCCTCCACCACAATATAGATGACGTTGAGGGCAACCCCGATAGCGAAGGCACGATTGTAATCCGAAGGGCTGTGATCATGATTCTGAGGATGGGACATAATTCATCTTTTCATCAATTTCAATTATTGAAATTCAATAATTTTAATGAAAATGTCAACTCTATTTAATCTTTCGGTTTAAACCGAAGCCGGTGAACCCTGTACCAGATAATTGCGCATCATGCCCATGTCCTCGTGCTCCAGGTTGTGGCAGTGATAAAGGAACAATCCCGGGTAGTCGCCGAACTTTACCAGGATCTTGATCCGTTCGCCGGGCATCAGCAGCACCGTATCCTTCCAGCCTTCGTCCACATAGCCCTCGTGCCTGACACCGCTGCGTTGGAGAACCTGGAATTGCTTGCCGTGCAGGTGGATGGGATGGGGCATATTCATCCCCCCCATCATGCCCATGCCGCCCCGGCCTTCATTGATGAATTCCCAGACCTCCATACTGTCCATTTTAACCCGTTCATCGGGGGCCGTGGCCTCCATTTGAAAAGTCCGGCCGTTGATGGTCCAGGTCATGCGGCGCATGACCAGATGAAATCGTTTCGGGGATTGCCGGTTCACGGCATCCGCCGGATCATAGCGTTTAATAGTGGAAAGCCGTTGCGGCAGGGTTGAAGTTGCTTTTTCCCGGCGATTGACCTTGACTTTGAAAACCGGGAATTCCGCGCCGTTGGGGAGCACATAGCCACCGCCGCCCATCATGCCGCGGCCCATGCGACCGCCGCCTATCATCCCCCCCTCGAAGGGAAGGCTGACAAGCGCCGTCTCCGAACCAACCGCATAGCTGCTGAAGTCGACCCACAGCTCCAGTCTTTCGGCCGGACCCAGCATGACATAACGGCGCTGAACCGGTTTTTCCAGCAAACCGCCGTCGGTGCCGATGACGGTCAGCGGGCGTCCGTCCTGCCAGGCCAGTCTGTATATCCGCGAATTGGAACCGTTGAGAAGGCGCAGCCGGTAGGCCCGGGTGGCCACCGGCAGGCTAAAGTCCGGATGTCCATTGACCAGGATCCAGTCGCCTAAAAATCCGTTCATCTGCTCCATATGGTTGCCGGACAGGTATATCAATTGATTGCGCCTGTCAAAGGCGCGATCCTGCAGAACCAGCGGGATGTCATATTCACCGGAGGGCAGCCCGGCAGCTTTTTCTTCGTCATCAGAAACCAGAAAAAGCCCGGCCAGACCGCCGTATACCTGGGGACCGGTCAGTCCGTGGGGATGGGGATGGTACCAGTAAGTCCCGGCCCGGTTGCGAATCTCGAATTCATAAACATAGGTTTTACCTTTGGGTATTACCAATCGCGGATGGCCGTCCATATCGGCCGGCACGTGCAATCCGTGCCAGTGGACAATGGTTTTATCGGCAATATCGTTGGTGAAACGGATGCGGACTTTCTGTCCCCTGTGGGTCCGGATGACAGGTCCCAGATAGCTTCTCTCAAGATTTACCAGGCTTGCCCGGTCTCCTTTCAAAACCTGCCCCTGATAGCGCCACACGCCGGTGGGATCGCCCGGCAGTATTGGGATCTCGGCCGGAGTCGCTTTCAGGGCAATTTCCAGATCGGGGGTAAATCCACTATCCGCTTGTCCGGCCGCATAAGCCTTTTCTTTGTCAACCAGCGAACTCATTCCGCCCGTTAAAAAGCCTGCTGCCCCGGCACCGGTTATTTTTAAAAACTGACGTCGGTTAATCATACTCATCCTCTTAATTACTCCCCCCTGAAAATTAACGATACCAGATTAGGATAAAACATATTTATCTGTGTTCGTAACCGTTGAACCCTTGAACGCCTACCCGTGTCCTATTTCGACAAATCCAATTTCATTGTTTCAAATTCAACCTTTTCGATTTCGCCGCGGGCGTAACGCTCATTAAGAATCTCCATTGCACGGTTGCCGTACCCGGCATCTGATTTGGCCCGGTTTGTGGACTGGACCAGCCATTTGATGAGAAAAATCAATCCCACCAGAATAAGAACCCAGAAAATCATCATAAAAATACCTCCAAACCACCCCATACCCCATCCGCCCATCATGCCGGGGCCCATGTGCCAGCTCTGATTATTGCCCCATTGGGCCAGGGCTTCGGTTGATGAAAAGAAGACAATGGATAGGGCCAGGGCTGTTATTGTTCCTGTCGTTAATGATTTAATGTATTTCATTTTGTTTACCTCATATCAGTATCGCTGCACAAACCTTTGTCCGCCGGTGATTATGCCATTTGCACAAATGCTGGCGGATCAGGTGTTTGGAATTTTGAATTTGGATCATTGGAATTTGCCCTTCG
>JAIVWA010000186.1:0-6492 GCA_049190255.1 Gammaproteobacteria bacterium
GTCGAAGGAATGTATTCTGTCTATTTTATAAAAAAATGACTGAGCGAAGCGAAACCACCCTTCGACATTCGATATTCTGCGGTTCTGCGGTTCGCTTTTTTATAAACCCGATAAGGGCCTCAAGGTAGTAAAATGGCATATGAAGAAACAGTTTCCGTAGCCTGTATCAATTTTCACCCGGAGTGGGGGGATAAAGCCGCCAATCTGGCAAAAATGAAGACTTTCACGAGGGATGCCGCCAAACAGGGCAATAATATTGTTATTTTCCCGGAACTGGCCCTGAGCGGTTATGAGTGCAGCCAGGATATGGGTGCCGAGAAAAAATCGTGTCAAATGCACCGGGAATTGGCTGAGCCCATTCCCGGGCCGTCAACCGAGGAGATGGCGCAGCTGGCAAAAGATTTGGATGTATATATTATATTCGGCATGCCCGAACAGGACAAAAAAAATCCCGCTACGCGTTATATATCCTCAGTGGTCATCGCACCGGACGGCATTCTGGGTGCCTACCGCAAACTGCACCTTGCGCCCTGGCCCCGTTTTACGGAGAGCCTGTGTTTTTCTCCGGGAGACAAGGTTCCGGTGTGGCAAACCCGTTACGGGAACATCGGGGTGTTGATCTGCTATGATTTTTACTTTTTCCCTGAGCTGGCCAGAATAATGGCGCTCAAAGAGGCAACATTATTGATCAATACCACGGCCAGCGCTGCCGGCCCGGGCAAACCCTATTACATTGTGCAGCAGACCGGCTGCCGGGCCACCGAAAATCTGGTCTATGCCGCCAGTGCCAATCTGGTTGGTAAAGAGCGAACCAAAACCTATTACGGCCATAGTGTTATTGCCGGTCCGCATCACCCCCAACCGGCCTATGTATTTGCCGAAGGCGGTGAAACCGAGGAAATCGTGAGTGCGACCTTAAGCTTTCCAAGATTACGGGCCTATACGGAATTGCTTGACTGGAAAAAGGGCCGGCAGTCGCAATTGATTAATAAAGAAATGAAAAAGGTTTCTGAAACGTGATCAGCAAAGTAATCAGCTTACATGACGCCATCGAAAAAAATGTAACCCCGGGCATGACCCTGCATATCAGCCTTCAGGCCGGGGCAGCCACCTGCGAGCTTGCCAGGCAGTTTTGGGACAAGAAACCGGATTTTACGCTGATAATGAATATGATCGGCGGACATCACGCCTTGAGCCTGATTCATGGCGGTCTGATAAAAAAGCTGATTTTTGCCACCTGCGCCGATATCTATCCACGGCCCTACCCCAACCCGGTCATCCAGCGGGCGTTTAATAATAGCAGCTGTGAGCTTGAAAACTGGTCGATGCTTTCCTTGACCCAGGCGCTGATGGCAGGTGCTCTGAACCTTCCGTTTATTCCGACACGCTCTGTCATCGGCAGCAGCCTGGCAGATGACAATAAACATGCCATTCGGGTTGTGGACGACGTTTTTGGGAGCGGGGAGAAAATCGGGTTAATTAAATCTTTATGCCCGGACATATCCATCGTTCATGGATGGGCCGCGGATCCCATGGGCAATGTAATTCTTTCCGCACCCCCTCGCGACGCGTGGGCTGCCAAGGCCAGCAGAAACGGCATCATTGTCTGCGTTGAGAAACTTGTCGGTGAGGATTTTATCAGAAGCCACTCGTTGTTGGTGAAGATCCCCGGGAGTTTAGTTAACGCCGTTTGCGTGGCCCCCCGCGGGGCGCACCCCCAGAATATGAGCGCCCAAAGCCTCCCCGAGTTTGAAGGCTATGAGTTGGATTACGCGTTTTTAAAAGCCTTTCGCAAGGCCACTGAAGATGCCGATGCTTACAGCCGGTGGGTAAAGGATTGGATTCTGGATTGCCCCTCACACGACGCCTATCTGGAGAAGCTCGGGGAAAGGCGGGCTCAGGATGTGAAGGGCGGCGCAAAGCGCCAGGCTTCAGCCAATGAGAAAAAAGTGCCCTCGACCGCACCGGCTGACGAAAAAGAGGTCACCGCCTCCGAGTATGCGATCATTGGCGGCGCTCGCATAATTAAAGATATTATTTTAGCCCATCAGTATAAGAGCATGTTTGCCGGAATTGGTTTATCCGGGTTGGCCGGCTGGTGTGCCTATTATTTTTTAAAGGAGCAGGATTATCATGTAGATTTGATAGCCGCCGGCATTGGATATCAGCCCTGCCCGGGGGATCCTTTGCTGATCAGCGCTGCCAATATGGCGACCGCCAAGATGATTTCAGACAGTTTAGACCTGCATGGGGTCGGCGTCGGTGGTGTCAACAGCAGATGTCTGGGAGTTTTGGGCGCCGGTCAAATCGATAAATTTGGAAATATCAACTCCACGATTATTCGGTCCCGCAAAGGGGACGATATTTATCTTGCCGGCGCGGGGGGCGGCAACGATATCGCCAGTGCCGCCCAGGAAGTGGTCGTCGTTGCGCTGCATCGAGCAAACCGCTTCGTTGAAAAGGTACGCTATATCACCTGTCCGGGCACACACGTGAGTACCCTTGCCACCAATGAAGGACTGTTCGTGAAAAACGACTCGGGGTTTATCCTGACGGGGTATTACCCCAAGCCTGATGGTTCTGAGGAAAAAGAGCGGGTCAACCAGATTGCGGGTGCCTGCGGCTGGCAACTGCACACGGCGCCTCAATTAGAGAAAATGAAGGCCCCGACGCCGGAGGAATTAAAGTTGCTGCGATCATTCGATCCTGACGGTGTTTTCCTCAGGTAGACCAGGAACGGAAAACATTATAAAAAGGTTGAGCGGTGTCCATCGGTTGTAACCTTTGAACCCTGAACCCTTGAACCCTGAACCTGTGTAAGGAGATCAGCATGTCTGCCAAGCACTTGCCGCATTTATTTTCAGAAGGGCAAATTGGAAATTTGGAAATAAAAAACCGGATTGTCATGTTACCCATGGCCCGGCAGTTTCAAGGATTTAATGGGGAAGTCACCCAAAAAACAATTGATTATTATGCGGAGCGGGCCAAAGGGGGCGTCGGGCTGATTATTCTGGGCTCAACCCGCGTATTTCCTCCCGGCCATCAGTTTTATACGCCGGCATCACTGAATATCGGTGATGATCGCTATATCCCCGGACACTGCGAT
Source organism: Gammaproteobacteria bacterium (assembly GCA_049190255.1). Lineage (GTDB taxonomy): Bacteria > Desulfobacterota > Desulfobacteria > Desulfobacterales > JAFDCJ01 > JAFDCJ01. The sequence goes on from JAIVWA010000186.1 coordinate 3,107, forward strand.
CTGGTTCAAGCCATACATGCCTATGGCGCTAAGGTAGCCATTCAATTCGGGCATATCGGCGGCCAAACCGTTCACCAGAGCGTTGCCGCTTCGGATGTTCAGCAATACTTCTGCGATGGGACGGCCTATTGCAAGCCCCGACCGATCACCCGGGATGAAATTTACGATATGATTGAGTGGTTTGGCCAGGGTGCGCTCAAGGCCCAAACGGCCGGCTACGACATGGTCGAAATCCATGCCGCGCACGGATATCTTTTAAGTGGCTTTTTATCCCCCAAGCTAAATCTGAGAACCGATGAATTCGGCGGGAGTCTGGAGAACCGTGCCAGCATTATCGTGAAGCTGATTCAACAAATCAAGCGCATGGTCGGCGATGATTTTCCGGTGGGCGTGCGCATTAGCGCTGACGATTTTATTGAGGGCAGTATTGATTTAGGGGAATCTCCCAAGGTGGCCAGGATGCTGGAAGAAGCCGGCGCTGATGTGATCAGTGTTTCGGCCGGCAGTCATGAGACCCAGCACCTGTCCAATGACATTATGCGCATGGATGAGGATTTCAAGCGTCCCCTGTTTGAGGCCGTGAAAAAAGAGCTCAATATTCCCATTATTGTCGGCGGGGGTTACCGCAATCCGGATAGGGCCGACAAAATTGTCGCCGATGGTGTCGCTGATTTTCTCGGGATGGCCCGGTCGTTTCTGGCTGATCCCGAGTGGCCCCGAAAAGCACGGCAAGGACGCGTTGAGGATATCCGGCGGTGCGTCTCATGCGGCGAATGTCTATACCAGAAAGGCGGCAAATTTACCTGGCCCCACGGTTGTTCGGTCAATGCCGTTTTTGCCAGAGAAAGAGAATGGACCCAGCTGGAACCGGCCAGTGAAAAGAAAAAGGTCATGGTTATTGGCGGGGGGCCGGCCGGAATGGAAGCCGCCAGAATTGCCTCTTTACGGGGGCATGAGGTAACGCTGTACGACAGGGGCAAGGAACTCGGCGGGCAACTTCTGCTGGCTGCCGCTCCTCCCGGCAAGCGGCGGCTGCTATGGATTCGGGACTACCTGGCCACCCAGCTCGAAAAGCAGGGCGTGAAAGTCAATCTGGGCGTTGACGTCACGCCGGAAATGATCGACCGCGAAGGCCCGGATGCTGTGGTGCTGGCGACAGGGGCCATACCAAAGGAGCCTGATTTTATTGATACCAGCGATCCACGGGTCGTAAGCTCCTGGGATATTCTGGGGGGGCAGGTTGAGCCTGTGGCCCAGAAAGTGGTCGTCATCGGCGGAAATATGCTCGGCTGCGAAGTTGCTGAATTTATGGCGGACCAGGGCAACCTCGTATCCGTGATCAAAATGCGTCCCGGTGCTGAAATGGCCGAGGACTGTGAGCCCACCAACCGAAGAGGATTGTTGGAATCTTTGCAGGAGTGCCGGGTGAGCCTCTTGAGCGGCTTCAAAGTCGAGGGGCTTACCGGCGATGGCGTTAAAGTCGTTCAAAGAGACTCGGGTGAGGAGCGCACGCTGGAGGCCGAAACCATCGTATTGGCACTGGGTGCAACGCCGGAGCGGAGTCTGGTAGGCGATTTGAAAAAAGAGGAAATAGAATTTCATGCCATCGGCGATTGTCGACAACCCAACAATATTCGACAGGCTATATATGAAGGTGCTCTCGTCGGTCGTCAATTGTAGCCATTTAGAGCTATTTTAGTGCATTTTGGGTCAAACAGATTTTATTGGGCTTTTTCACCACCATGTAAGCATTGAAGATTGAAGATTTAAAGTTCGCCTCCGGCGGATCCATTTTAAAAAAGACGGAGCGAAGCGACATCCACAAATCTTCAATCTTCAATTCGGGCTGGTACGGATTAGAAACAAATCAAAGAAATTCGGAGACCATAAAATAATGGGAAACCTGCCACTTGAAGGATACCGGGTGATTGATTTCGGCTGGGCCGCGGCGGCACCGCGGGCAACCTGTCTTTTGGCGGACATGGGCGCCGAGGTTATTAAAGTGGAAACACGCAAACGTCCTGACCCCGTTCGATTCGGCCCTGATAACCTGTCAAGGGACCCGGAAATGGATCCACTTTTTCACAGCATCAATCGCAATAAACTGGGTATCCTATTAGATTTAAAAACTTCCCAGGGCGTTGACCTGATCAAGCAGCTGGTTCGCATCAGTGATGTCGTGGTAGACAATTTTTCACCGGGCGTAATGAAGCGGTTTACTCTGGAATATGATGATTTAAAAAAAATCAAACCGGACATTATCAAGATCTCATTTCCCGGTGTCGGCCGTGAAGGACCGTTAGCCGATGTGGTTACCTATGGCCCCTCGCTGGCAGGGCTGGCGGGTCTGGATAGCTTGATCGGGTATGAAGGCGAACGTGTTTTGGGCATGCAGCAGGCCTATGCCGATATTAATGCGGCCCTTTTTGGTGCATTTGCGATTCAAATGGGTTTGTATCACCGTGAGCGCTATGGCGAAGGCCAGCACATTGAAGTCGCCCAGATCGAGGCCCTGCTCAGCACCATACCGGAACCGATCATGGAAGCCAGCCTGAACAACCGTGTTTTGGGCACTCTGGGCAACACGCACCCGTTGATGGCCGTGCACAATAATTATCCGTGCACAGGAGATGATAAATGGGTGTCCATTGCCATACTGACCGAAGCGGAATGGAAGGGATTTTGTAAAGCCCTCGGTGATCCACCCTGGACGAAAAAGGAGGATTTTGCAGATAGCGATAAAAGATCATTAAATCGCAAAAAACTCGATGAGCGCATTGCAGAGTGGACCGTCGACAAAACACCGCAGGAGGTTATGGAAACTCTTCAAGCGGCCGGTGTGGCCGCATCGCCGTGTGCGGATACGGAAGATCGCTATTTTGACCCGCACTTTCAGGAGCGGGAGATTATTGTAACTGTTGAGCATCCGGCGACCGGCGTAGACTTTGTGCCCAAGGTTGTTTGCAATTTAAGCGAGACCCCGGGAGAAATTCGACGTCCGGCGCCGCTCCTGGGAGAGCATAACGATTATGTTTTTGGAGAGCTGCTGGGGTTGTCCACGGATGAGATCGAAGGGCTGGTGGAACAAAAGGTTATTTATTAAACCTAGGTTGAGCGGTTCAGCGTTCATGGTTCTGGGTTGAAACGCCATAACAGGCTGTTAACAAAAGGGAAACACGTTGATCGGTGCAAATGCAATCCGGGATGGAGAACGCTGGAATGATGGAATTTGATTAGGTTACGTGTTCCGAGTTGCGTGTTGCGCGAGATCATCGGAATTATTTCCTTATTTTAACTCGCAACCCGTAACTCGAAACCCGTAACTCGTAACCCGCAACTCGAGGGTATTCCATGTCAGTCGATACTGTAGTAACCAATTGTAAAAT
>JAIVWA010000186.1:6499-8004 GCA_049190255.1 Gammaproteobacteria bacterium
TCTAAGCGAAACCCCGGGAGAAATTCGACGTCCGGCGCCGCTCCTGGGAGAGCATAACGATTATGTTTTCGGAGAACTGCTGGGGTTGTCCACGGATGAGATCGAAGGGCTGGTGGAACAAAAGGTTATTTATTAAGGAGTATTCCATGTCAGTCGATACTGTAATAACCAATTGTAAAATAGTCCGGCATGACGGGATTTTAAATGCCGGCCTGGCGATTGATCAGGGGAAAGTGGTTGCGATTGCCAAAGACGCCGAGTTGCCTTCAGCTGACAATACAATTGACGGCCAAGGCAACACTATTATCCCCGGGGTGGTTGATGCTCATGTCCACCTCGAGTATCCCCCCGGGGTTGACCCGGAGTCAAATATTAAAAGAGAGACCCGGGCATGCGCGGCAGCCGGGTGCACAACCATTATACATTTGTTAGCCCCGGCCGATGACATCCTGGACAAGGCCGGCGAATTTGTCGGATTCTATGAAAAACACGGGTTTGTCGACCTGGCCCTGAGTGCGCGCATTTACACCCGGGACAATATAAAACAAATACGCAGTCTGTACGATTTTGGAATTATCAATGTAAAGCTTTTACTTCCGTACAAGGGCGGCGAAGCGGTCTGGAAAGGGCGTGTCGGCGGCATCGATGACGGCATCATATACCTTACCTTCAAAGAAGTGGGCCGACTGGCCAAAGAAGGCTGCAAGGCATTTGTGCGGGTTCACTGTGAGAATGCGGAAATCTTCTTTAAGATGAAAGAGGAATTTCTGGAAGAAGGCATTGAACCGGCATCCTGGAATGAAGCCAGACCGCGGGTGTGTGAAGCCGAAGCCATGCGAAAATGCCTGTATCTGGCCGAGGTGACAGAGTGTCCGCTATATGTGGTGCACATGACGATTAAAGAGGGCGTTGACCTCATAAAAAAAGCCCGGGCCAAAGGCGTGAATGTGGTTACCGAAACATGTGTCCAATATTTAACCCTGAACACCGATAATGTCGATCCGGTGCTTTCCAAAGTCAACCCGCCGATTCGAGAGCCGGAAGACAATTCCGCACTTTGGGAAGCACTAAAAGATGGCACCATTGATGTGGTTGCAACCGACCATGCCCCGGTCCCCAAGGAGCTAAAAAAGAATCTTTGGGATGCCACCCCCGGTATTCCGGGTGCCGAAATGTTTTTACCCCTCATGTTAAGTGAGGGGGTCAACAAGGGAAAAATTTCTTTAGAAAGACTGGTCGACGTTTGTTGCTATCGCCCGGCAAGGCAATTTGGCCTGGCACCGCGCAAAGGAACCCTGGCGATCGGATCTGATGCGGACCTGGTTCTCATTGATTTAGATAAGGAGGCTGTTGTACCCCAAAAGCCGGTTTATTCCAATACCGACTATTCGATTATTGCCGGCCGCAAAATAAAAGGCTGGCCGATATTAACCATGCTAAGAGGACGTATCGTCGCGCAGAATGGAAAGGTGGTGCCAGAAACCGGAGAGGGGAAATATCTAGCG
>JAIVWA010000187.1:0-7973 GCA_049190255.1 Gammaproteobacteria bacterium
GGACGTTCGATGTTCGACGTTCAATCTTTTCACTGTTTCGGATAGGCGAAGTTTCATACAAGGGTTCTGGGTTGCCTTTGAACCTCAGAACTCAGAACCTTTGAACCCTGAACGGTCATCAAACTCTTATTCTATCCTATTTGTGGCCTCAAAACCAGATTATTCTGGGGATACTTAGGCGCTTAGAATTTTTTTTGCATTATGTGGCAAAACTTTTTATCCTTTTTGGTTCTCCGCCTTCGGTGGATCCGGTTTAGGGAAAATGTCTGATCTTTATTTAACCGTGATGGCGGCACGCGCATTCTGACGTTGCCAATATTGCCGGTAAGTCCATTTGTTTTGCCGGCGCACCGGGCGCGACTGCACATGTTCAGTCCATTCAGCGGTTTTGAGCCGGGCTTGCCGAAAAGCGCTCTGCGTCAATTCCCCACGATGATTTTCTGCAGCTGCGCCTGCTTGCTTGATCCATAATTGCTCCAATTCATCCCTTTTGACGGGCCGTTTCAATGAGTTGCGGATGGCATTCATCAAAAGATTCACCGATGGTCAAACCGTTGCTGATGCTATAAGACTCCTTGATCCTGACGGCAGCCCACAGGTGGCCGGCCGTCTCCAGGACCCACCCTTCCCGGGGATCGGCAATGATAAAACTGTTGTGGTAGGCCAGGCGCTTATCTTCATAGCCGCAAATTCCCCCCTGACCGAAGTCCGCTAAAAGCTGAACAATGGTCTCCAGCGCCCGGGATGCATTGGCGGAACGCTCCAGGGCCAGGCGTATGAGATCCATGCCGGTCAGTCCGCCTTTTTTAATCAGCGGCATACGCGTCCAGACGGCCTCGTTGCCGATCACCACGCCTTTTTCATTGGCCCCCATCTCCGCCCCCCACATCCAAAAAGGTCGACACAGCAATGTGGCAAATGTCTCCCGAACCTGGGGGACTGCAATATAGGTGCAGATACACTTATCTTTTGCCGGCCCGCCAAAGGATTGGCCCGGATGATATTCCAGTGCCTGGGCTTCATTCGGTTCCCGATCGCTGTTTTTCCCGAAAATAACGGACCCATCGGCCGTTACCGATGGAAGCGCAAGAAAGGTGTCGCACATATCTAAAAATGCCTAAAATGTCTAAAGTGCCTAAAATGCCTAAAATTAAGGCATTCTATCTATTTGAAATCCAAAATCGATTCAATCCGAAATCCGAAATCTAAAATCCGCAATCGAGCGCCTTAGCGCTGGATCTTCCCCGGCAGAATATATTCATACCGCCGGCCCCATATTTTGGTTGTCAGCCAGCGGTCGACCCGGCGAAAGGTCAGATACAAACTCCAGATGATTCTATCTTCGCGGTAATATTTTTTGATTTCCGCATCCGTCAGCGGATCTTGATCCGCCTCAAGCTGGGCGTTAATGATATCCACCGCAACCGGAATCAACTCCGGCCGCTGCTCTTTGTACAGATTGGCCGCCAGATCTATAAAGACCTGCCGCTTGTCATAATAGCGGTTAATGACATCTTTTAGAAACAGCAAACGCAATATCCAGCGCAGAAAGCCCGGGGCACTTTTTAAAAACAATTCCGGATCCAGTGTCTCGACGCCTTCCTTGCGAAACAAGGGTGTACTGGTGTCGATATAATAGATGGACGGATGGGGTTGCGTGTTAAACCAGACCCAGTTCGACAATTGTCCATCGAGGGCCAGCTCAATTGCAGGCCGGTGGTCACGATTGTAACGCCAGATCTTAGAAATTTCTGTGACAATAGTTTTAATCAATAGATAAATACTATCGGCATCCAATTCGTGAATAAGCCGATGCCCGAAACATTCGGCAGAAAGGTTTTTTTGGGCAATATAAACGACCACCGGGCGCCCGGAAGGCTCCAAGATAATCGTTTGATGTTCCGGAAGACTCAATCCGGCATCCGTCAGCAAATGACAATATTCATCATGGTGGCGGCTATATTTTTCGGCCGAAGGACGATCCGCAAAAAGCGGCAGACGCTTGAAGGCCACCTCGAAATTGTCGCCGATCTGAAAAATAGCTGAAATTTCTCCGTAACCGATAATGGTAGCTGCTATGGGAGAATTTTTCGGGTCTTGAGGATTCAGGCCCGATTCGAATTCATATAGAAGGTTTTCATCGACGAGCATTGGTTCATACCCCGTTAACAATAAAAAGATAAACATCCATCTTTTCAGTTCCTCTCTTAAGATTTTGAAACAACTTTTTTTACAAGCTGGCCAATACCGGTTTTTAGCCCCACAACCGTTTTTAATCGCCGGGCTGAACCCAGGGCCTTATCGAGTCGCTGTATAACCCACTCGATCCTGGCCGGGTCCATGACCAGGGGTGGTAAAAGTTGACACACGCGCGGATCGTTATTGGCATATATCATCAACAGATCATGATCATAAGCGGTCTTGGTTAAAACAGGCCCGCACAACTCATCCTTTAACACCAATCCCATCATTAACCCCAGCTGCCTTACCGTTATGAAAAATTTAGAGTGCTGTTGCTTGAGAGCGTCGAGCTGTTCGGCAAAACTGCCTGCCAGCCGATTGACGTGATCAAGAAAATCCGGTGCCGAAGAAATCTCCAGGACATGCCGGGCCACCAGGCAGCCGATCTCCGCCCCTCCAAAGGTGGAGATATGAATAAAGGGATCATCATGGAAAACGGCTTCAAGCGGTTTGCGCATTACCGTGGCGGTGATCGGATACAGGCCTCCGGACAATCCTTTGCCCAGAATTACGATATCAGGAATAATGTTAAAATGCTCGAAGGCCCACAGTTTTCCGGTTCGCCCCAACCCGGTTTGAACCTCATCTAAAATCAACAGGATCTCGTTTCGATTGCAGATTCTGCGAACCGATTGCATATAGTCTTCGGTCGGTATGGTCATCCCCAGAGTGGCGGGGATGGTCTCCAGAATAACAGCGGCTGTATCCGTATCGGCGACGGCATCGAAGGCTTCCGTATCCCCAAACGGAATCTGAACGAATCCGGGAGCCGAAGGCCCGAAAGGGCTTCGATATTTCTCATCTCCGGCTGCCAACGCCAGTCCCGTATGCCCATGATAACCTCCCTGAGCCGAAATGATTTTGGTTCGCTTTGTATAGGCTCGCGCCACCTTAAACGCCAGGTCAACCGCCTCGCCGCCGCCCACTCCGAAAACCGTATAGTCAAGATCCCCGGGCATCAACTCGGCCAGCTTTTGGGCCAGATCCGCCCTGGCTTTACTCATCAAGTGATGATTGCCGATGTCGTAATCATCGAGACCGGCTTTAAGCAATTCAATCAGTTCAATGTTACGATGCCCGAGGTTGAATACACCGCCGTTGCAGTGAAGATTAAACAGGCGTTTGGCGCCGTCGATGTCCCACATGAAAGGTCCTTTACGAGGGCCCATAACAAAGTCCATACCGTATCGGTGAAAAAAGTCCGCCTTGCCTGATGATACATGATCAGCAAAATTTGCAATGGCCTTTTTTTTAAGCGCCGACGGTTTCGAATGCGAATTCATTTTCATTGAAAAAGTGATTCCTCTGCTATTTTTTGAAGATAAAAATTTTAATTGCTTATCCGGAAAGTCCAAGTCACCATAAAAAATTCCCTGTGGGAGCGGCTTCCACAACCAACACAATCTGTTTTTTCCAAATAACCGGAAAATTTTATTATTTCAACTACATAAAACTAAATCGACAGCTCTTTTCTTGACCTCAGCCTAGTATTCTGATATAATTATAGAAAAATTTAAGGATAGTTGTTATGAGGCAAAGACTCAAACAGTATCTTCTCATTGCGCTGGCAGCGGCCGCATTGTATTTTGTGCTGGATAACCATTTTATTATGAAAAAACATCGTATTCACCGGCTACCAAAAGCGACGCTGAATCTGCACGACACCTTCACCAGTCTGGATAACAAAAGGCCGGCGACGGTTTTGAAAAACGAAGAACTGCGGGACGCGGGTATTGGAGATCTTATGGTGGAACTGAAAATGCTGACCGAAGAAAAAAAGAATCAGCTGGAAGCGAAATATACCTATGCAGAGTAAGCCGCAACCGGATAACAGAAGACAGACGACAGAGAACAGAAAACAGATATTCCGGCGCATATCACACTGACCTTCACCCCATGCCCTGGGCGCTCTGCTATAGGCCCCTAAGCCCGCAACCGTACCCCGCAACCCACTCTTTCCAATCCGAAATCCCTGGCCCAGACCTGTTTTATTTTGATTGTCTAAAAAGGCATCAACTTCTCAGGCGTTTGGCTTTGGTGCCATTTAATCGAAGCCGTCGCGCTAGGGCGGGCCCCAATCCCAAATCCGCAATCCAGAACCTCTGTCATCTGTCCTCTGTCATCTGTCCTCGGTCTTCTGTCCTCTGTCTTCCGTCATCTGTTCTCCCGATGGCATTGAGCTCCAAGGTAAGGGGCCGTTCCTCCTCACTTTTACCGGTAAACCGTATCGGACCGGGTCGTCTGAAGTGGTCATCCCCCGGGGTTGCGGCCAGCCATTTTTCCCGGTGGGCTTTGACAACCTGAAAGGCAATCGAGTCGACATCCACGATACTTTTCTCGATCACCAGGGCCAGTTTGCCTTGGCGTTCTTCCAGGTGCATCAGCGGTGCAATCGGTATCCCGATAGGCTCCCATTTGGAAAAATCCATTTCCAAATTCTTTATGGCGGCCATCTGCCCGGTGGCACCGGCGGCGATCAGGCTGAATACAGTGAGCCCCAGATTATATGTATAAATACAATCAAAACGGGTCGGATCATTGCCCCTGCCGTCATATCCGTAAAAATGAATCTGGGTGTTAAAGCTCGGCATGGTTTTTTTGAATATTTTTTCAACAGCCGCCGGAATTTTTTCGTCCGCTTTTACAAGGCCGTCCTTTTGCAGCGCCTGTCCAAGTGTTTTAACAGAAATTATCGAGGATTTGACCAGCAACGGCGCATCGGTATCATAATTTTTAAAAAGCGCCGCCCCGTAACGATCGGGATCCAGTCCGGCCATCTCCAGGATTTTTTGAAAATAGCCTTTGGGAATCCCGATTTTATAGGATCCCCCTTCTTTAAGAATATTTAGATAATCTTTGACGAGACCCATGAGGACTTTTTCGGTTTCAACCTGAGAAAAGGGGAAGTTGCCATGGCTGTCTCTTTCCATCAAAAGCCCTTCTTGAAAAAAGGCGGGGATGTCGCTGAACAAATCGTCATCCCGGGTATGCCACAGCATGAAGGCGGCATCTTCCCGTGATCGCTGGGCCAAACGGCGCAGGTACTCCAGTTTGTCTTCCAGTAAGGAAAAAGAGGCATGAAAGCCTTTATCATGGGTTCGATTGTAATCCGCAATGATGGTGTTCAGTTTAATGATAAAGACTTGAATCTCATTGATAAATTCCAACACGCCTTCGGGGATGACGATGACGCCGTAATTTTTTCCGGCGGCGGCTCGTCTGACAATGCCTTCACAAATTACCCGTGATAGATGTCGCAAAGTCATGCCGTAGGCGTGATAATCGGTTTTGTTCTCTTTTTGAGCCTTTTGGAGTCGCTCGTTATCCATGTAATCGGAAAGATCCTCGCCGATCAGGGTCATGTTGGCATGGGTCTGCAGCGCCACCTCCAGGGCCAGGTGGCTGGCAACTCTTCCCATCACTTTGCAGATATGCCAATATTTAATGTCGGAACTGCTGTCCGTGCAAAGATTGCTGATGGAGTTGGCAAAAGCACGGGCGGCAGTATGAAAACCAAAAGACATGGCACACAGCACAGTTCCATCGACGTCCCTGACCTGAATATCACCGTCTATGGTTTTGGGAACACCAATGATCTGCACCCCATCGGGAAGCATTTCCTGGGCCAGAAAAGCCGCGTTGGTGTTGGAATCATCCCCTCCCACAATCACCAGGGCATCCAGATTCAGGCGCCGGCAGGTTTCCCGCGACAGCGTCATTTTCTCCCTGGTATCGATTTTGGTTCTGCCGGTCTTGATCATGGAAAATCCGCCCAGGTTCCGGTAGGCATCAACCAGTTTATCGCTGAGTTCGACAACTTCATTTTCAATGATCCCGTCCGGTCCCACCAAAAACCCGTAAACTTTAGTCGCCGGATTGACCTTTTTGGCGGCATCATACAATCCGGCAATCACATTGTGCCCGCCGGGTGCCGGTCCTCCCGAAAAAACGATTCCGATGTTACGTTTTTTGCTGTACTGCCCGGCAGTCGCATCATCAACTGAATCGTGGCCTTCGATCAGCTGGACCTTGTGGCCGATGATATTCGGCAGCTGTTTTTCAGCTTCCTTGTCGAGCTCAAAACGATAATCATCCGTTTCCCGCAAAACCGTATAGGCTTTGGAAAACACTTCACACTGCGGGGGGTGATACTTCCTTCTTTCCAGCAACTCCGGGTTTATGTCAGCAGTAGCCTTTTTCACCTGGGGATGGTTTAAGATGGCTTCTAAATTGATTGTTTCTTTCCCTGGCATGGCACCCTCCGTTTTTTATTGAAGATTGTATTAATACCCATCCATAGAATGGAAATCAAGATGATTCAAGCCAAATCAGCCGACATCGATGCTGCGGGATGACCGACCCTTGTATTATACCCCACGTTAAAAGAACTCTTTACATTATTTCTTTTATAAGATACAAGTGAAAATCCAATTGGCATTCAAATGATAAATGTGCTTTATCAACTAAAACAAGGAGGTAAAACATGAAAAAAGGATTTTTACTTTGTTTAACAGTACTTATGGTGGCTGGATTTCTTTTTGCAACATCGGCATTCAGCGCGGATATCAACCTGGCCAAGAAATCACATGTGGAACAAATTTTAGCCAGGGGCGAACTTCGCGTTGGTTTTGAATCCGGCTATGTCCCCTTTGAAATGACCGATAAAAAGGGCAATTTCATTGGATTTGACATGGATTTCGGTCGCCGACTGGCCAAATCCATGGGGGTCAAGTTTGTACCCATCAACACCGCCTGGGACGGCATTATTCCGGCCCTGATGACCAATAAATTCGATATCATCATGGGCGGAATGACCATCACCCAGGAAAGAAACCTAAAGATTAACTTCGTCAATCCCTATATTACAGTCGGCCAGACCATTCTTTTACACAAAAAGCTCAAAGACCGGGTATTGTCTTACAAAGATCTTAATAACCCCAAATATATCGTGACTTCGCGCATGGGTACCACCGGTGAGCAGGCCATTAAAAAGTATATCCCCAAAGCCACCTACAAGGGATTTGAATCCGAAGCCGAAGCCGGCCTCGAGGTCATCAACGGCAAGGCGGATGCACTGGTGTATGATCTGCCCTTCATCGGGTTCCTATACGGCAGCCAGGGCAAAGGCAAAACCATATTTTTGAGCGACCCGTTCACCTACGAACCGCTGGCCTGGGCCATCAACAAGGGCGATCCCGATTTTCTGAACTATCTGAACAATTTCCTGCGACAGTCCAAGGGCGACGGCTTCTATGACAAGACCTACAAAAAATGGATCATCGGCTCCAGCTGGAAAAAAGAACTTGAATAATTGCTGAATAATTGAGCATCCGGTTTTATGATACGGCAGGCCGGCCTTTCCCAACAGGGATTCGGCCGGCCTGTTTATTTTAAAACGAAGCGGTGACGAGCTATGAACAAAAGTGAAAATCAAAGGGTTTCGGACAGGCCTCCCAACTACAATCTGTGGGTAGCTGTCTTCTGGGTTTTGGTTGTGACCACTGCCGGCCTGTTTTTTATCGCCACCCAGCGGGTCGAGTATGTCTGGCGCTGGAACCGGATTCCGATTTATTTTGCCTATGAAGATACCATTGATATCGTCTCCGAAATAGAAGGCGACGTAGAATCGATCACCAGGAAAGGAAATGAGGCCGTCATTACGGTTAAGGGACCAGACGGTTCAGAGTCTTACACGGTGCCGGCCGATGGTGTTGTCGTAGTTGACGGTGAGG
>JAIVWA010000188.1:0-7979 GCA_049190255.1 Gammaproteobacteria bacterium
AAGCTTTAAATTGACCCTAAAAACGGGTATCCTAAAACCGGAAAGTGCCTAAATTGCCTAAAATGCCTAAAGTAAATGTATTCTATCGATTTTACATTAAAATATATTTTGCCACAAAATGCACAATCCGCCTGAGGCGGACTAAGAGCCTAATAAATATCGGGAACTTTGTCTGTGGACACGAAACAACCGGAAGAAAAAATCAAGCCGTTTCGCCTGGTTAAATATTTTACCTTCACCGGACTGGTCGTTTTTTTTCTGGTTACGATCATTTTGTCGGTTCTCAACACCCACTGGATCAAAGCACTGCAGCGGCAGAAAAGCGAAGATTATGCCCACAGTCTTATCGAAAACCTCAATCATCAGGTGTTTATTCAGGTTATCATTCCCATGGGGGTAATGTTCGGGAAAATTCAACTCAGCACACCCGAGCAGTTCGAGCGCATGGACAAAGTCGTTCGCAGCACCCTGCATCGCTTCAAAGTCGAATCGCTCAACATTTATACGATGCAAAATACGATTGCCTACAGTTTTGATACGAATCTAATCGGTCGTCAAAATTACGGCGGCACAGGTTATTTCCAGGCCCTTGAGGGTAAGATTACATCCCGACTGGTTCAACGGGGTAACATTTTTCAGATATCGCTGGGTTTTCCCAAAGAAGTCCGGTTAATCACATATGCGCCGTTGCGTTTCGAACCGCAGCTGGCCAGGTTAACCGGACCGGTGTTGGGGGTGGTTGAAGTGGTACAGGATTTATCCGATGATTATCAGACCATTTTCAATATTCAGATTTTGGTTGTGATTACCTGTACCTTGCTGATGGGTGCTTTGCTGGTTGTACTGATCTTTGTTGTCAAGCGTGGTGAGGGCATTATTCAAAAGCGGGCAATGGAAAGGCTGCGGTTGAAAGAGCGCTTGAGCCGGGCTGAACGGCTTTCTGCCTTAGGCGAAATGGCAGCCGGAATATCCCATGAGATTCGCAACCCTCTGGGGATTATTAGAAGTTCGGCCGAGCTTCTAAAAAAGAAAGTAACCAAATTTGATCCTTCGAACACCATTCCGGATATCATTGTGGAAGAAGCCAGTCGCCTCAATAATATTATTACCGGGTTTATTAATTTTGCCAAGCCCCGAAGCCCGGTTCTGAGTCCCTGTCGTGTTGAAGAGGTCATTGAAAAGAATATTACCTATCTATCCATACAGATCGAAGAAAATGGCTATAGCATCAATAAGAGCTATCAGAATTCTTTACCGGAAGTTCAGGCTGACGCCGCCATGCTCTACCAGTCGTTTTTGAATATTTTTATCAATGCCATGCAGGCAATGCCCAATGGGGGAACCATCGACGTTGCGATTCGTGCCGATGACAATATTGTTACGATCGATTTTGATGACGAGGGTCAAGGAATTGCCGACGAGGTTCTGGGAAAGATCTGGGATCCCTTTTTTACCACCAAGGAGATGGGTACAGGACTGGGTCTGGGCATCGTAAAAAACATCATTGAATCGCATGGCGGCAGTATACAGATACTTAACCGGGAAAAGGGCGGGGCGCGTGTAACCGTGGAATTACCAGTGGAGCGCCCGGAGCAGGAGACGAGATAGGCGAGTTGCGGGTCTTTCGATTTCGGATTTCGAATTTGGGATTGAATAGATTGAACGGATCTTTCGATTTGGGATTTCGGATTTGGGATTGAATAGATTGAACAGATGAGATACAGGATGCGGGTTACGGGTTGCGTGTCGCTGGTCACTTGTTACTGACCACTGGTCGGCACGGCCTGCGACGAGCTCAGCCGAGTCGAGGCCGACCCTACTTGTTACTCGTTACTTGTCACTTGTTACTGGTTGCGGGTTAAACGGATTGACTATTTTCTATTGAAGATTGAATAATTATGGAAACCATTTTAGTTGTTGATGATGAAAAAAATTATTTACGGGTACTCAGTGCGGTCTTGGAAGATGAAGACTATGAAGTGCTGACCGCCCAAGGTGGACAGGAGGCGCTTGAAATCCTTAAGTCATCGGATCTTGATCTGATCCTTACCGATATGAAGATGCCTGCCATGAACGGCATCGAGCTGCTTGAAAAAATTAAGGTAATGGATCCGGATTTGCCGGTGATTATGATGACTGCCCACGGGACCATCGATAAAGCTGTCGAAGCCATGCAAAAAGGGGCCTACAGCTATATTTTGAAACCCTTCGACAACGAGCGCCTGATCATTTATGTTAAAAAAGCCGTTGCCATGTACCAGGTGGTCAAGGAGAATCGGCGCTTGCGCGATGCTGTGGAATCCCAGTATCGTTTCGGAAATTTCATCGGGAAAAGCAAGCCGGTTCGTGATGTTTTTGAAATGATTCGCAAAGTTGCCCCGTCAAATGTTACGGTGCTGGTTGAAGGCGAGAGCGGAACCGGTAAAGAGCTGGTGGCTAAATCCATTCATTTTAACAGCTCGCGTCGGGACAAACCGTTTATTGCGGTAAATTGTTCGGCACTGGTCGAAAATTTGCTGGAAAGTGAGCTTTTTGGCCATGAAAAAGGAGCCTTTACCGGGGCGGTGGCCAAGAAAAAAGGGCGCTTTGAGTTGGCCGACAGCGGGACCCTGTTTCTCGATGAGATCGGGGAACTATCCCCGAACATCCAGGTGAAACTGCTGCGGGTGTTGCAGGAAAAAACATTTGAACGGGTTGGCGGGACGCGGTCCATCGTCGCGGACATACGGGTTATTGCCGCAACAAATAAAAATTTGAAAGAAGAAATGATCAACGGTCGTTTCCGGGAGGATTTATTCTACCGGTTGAATGTGGTTCGGATTGTTTTGCCGCCGTTAAAACATCGCACAGAAGATATTCGTCTGCTGGTGAATCATTTTATTGAAAAGTATGCTTCCGAGCGCAAAGTGGACTTGCCCGTAAAAGGGGTCGATCAGGAAGTGGATCGGTTATTTTTTGATTACAGCTGGCCCGGAAATGTTCGCGAACTTGAAAATTTAATCGAACGGGTCATGATTTTATGTCCCAATGATACGATACGGGTATCGGATCTGCCCACGGATTTCAGGGACAATGTACACAATGCCCTGCACCTGGACGGTATCCCCGCCGCCGCCACCCTCTATGAAACCCTGGCCACAATTGAAAAAGCAATGATCGAAAGGGCCTTGAAAATGGCAGATAACGTTCAAGCCCATGCGGCGGCAATGCTCGGGATCGGCAAAAGCGGTCTGAATCAGAAAATAAAAAAATACAATCTGGATGTTGGCCCCAAACACTGAGCCATTATTTTATGGGTTCAGGGTTCAAAGTTCAAAGGTTCAGGGTTCAGCCCCGCCGCTGGTCTGAAAAGCGGCCAGTTTAATCGAAAAAGAAACTCCATGAAGTTTCATACAAGAGGTTGAAAAGTTGCCTCCGTTAAGCGTTTAAAAAAGTTAACCCTGAACGTTGAACCCTGAACCTTTGAACCATCTTTCCAGACCACCATCAACCAGAAATGCGCTCCCTGACGATATCGATGTAAATGTAATCCGGATGGTCGGAAATTATTTTCTGATAAGCCTCTTTGCTTTTTTGGGGTTGTCCCAGTTTGTTGTAAAGTCGGCCTAGATGAAAAAGGGCTTCGTCTCGCAGGATCTGCCCCGGGGCTGTGGAGATTTTTTCAAAATAGCTGATCGCCTTTGAATATTCCTGTTGCTCTTCATAGGCATAACCCAGACTGCTGAGGATCTGGCTATGAATCACCGGCTGTTTTTCAAAATCTTTCAGTGAGGTGTTATACAGATCGATGGCCTGTTGATATTTACCGGCATCATAGCAGATATTCGCATACAGTAGCCGGGCAATTTTGCCACTGTGTTTGCCGCCATATTTTTGCAAGATGTTCTGAAAACCACCTGATACGGCACCATAAACCGCACCGGGTGTTTTTTCTGCTTTCAAGCGGTTGTATTCAGTCAGACTTTGGTCCAACATGGCGGCGGCTTTATTTTCTGCCCGGATTGAAAAAAAGCGAACACCTGAAATAATTACAACCAGCGCCAGGATAATTCCCAGTCCATAGGTGAGCTGTTTTTTATGTTCGACGGCGAATTTAATTAATTTACCCGATAGGGTCATAAACTCATCGGGTTCCTTCAAGAGCTCTTTGCGGGTTTTTTTTCTTTTTTTCGCCATAAATCCTCCAAAAAAATTGTTATTGGTTAATAACCATTAACTTATAACAAAAGAAAGAGCGTATGCCCTCCCGATATACATGCTTCGCAATCAAATTTGTGCTTTCAATCCAATAACTTCCTAATTCGCTCCCATCCCTCATCCGGGATAACGGCTCCGACTACCTGGCAAACCTCATAGCCGCATGCCGAGCCTAACTGTCCGCACTTTTCAAGTGAGTAGCCATTCACCAGGCCAAAAAGAAAACCGGCGGCCCACAGATCACCGGCGCCGGTAGTGTCCAGTGCCGTGCCGTCGCCCATCGATTTGATATCAACCCGTTTTGAGTCGTGAGATATGTGGCTGCCACGGGGGCCAACCTTAAGAACTGCGATATTCGCACTTTCCGAAAGCGCTCTAAAAGCGAGGCCTTCATCCGCGTGCCCGGTAAAGGCACGGGCTTCATCTTCGTTGGCCATGAGGATATCGACGTAATCTGCAACGAGTTTATCTAACAGCTCCTTTGACTGCTCAACGACTGTAAAGCTGGCCAGATCCATCGAAATCACAGCGCCGGCTTCTTTAGCAGCGGCCAGTGCGGTTTGAATCAGATCCGGGTTAAACAACAGGTAACCTTCGATGTGGACGACGGCGGCGCCTTGAAAGCTTTTGACCGATATGTCTTCCGGGCGGGTTTCCGCCGATGCGCCCAGGTAGGTGAACATGGTGCGCTGAGCATCAGGTGTTATGATAGATAAAACCCGCCCGGTGGGCAAATCGGATCGAAGTAAAGCGGGTGTCACGTCCTGTTTGCTGAGATCAATTTCGTATTGCCGGCCCCAATGGTCGTTTCCGCATTGACCGACAAAGCGAGCCTTACCGCCGAGTTTGCCGACGCCAACGATGGTATTGCAGGCTGATCCACCCGGAACAATGGTGGCTGTACCGGAACTCATTGCCAGGGTGCGCTCAATCCAGGTATTATCCACCAAGGTCATTCCGCCTTTGACCGCGCCGGTTTTTTCCAAAAATTCATCTTTTTCGTGAATAAGGATGTCCACCAGTGCTGAGCCGATTCCAACAATCAGTTGCCTGTCATTTTGTATGAATCTTAAATCAGCCATTGATATCACCAGACGAGGGAATCGTGGATCCAGCCCCTGTCCCCATCGGCGTGCTCGATATTCAGCCAGTGCCCCTTGCTTTTGAGAACCTTAAACGGAATTCCTTTTTCAACGGTAAACAGGATTTTTTCCTTTGTACTGGGCTTGGAGCGGACGTTGCAAAGATCTTTTTTAGTAATGACCGCTTTTAACTTTCCGACCAGCGATTTGTGCACCCAACCGATATCTTTTTCAAAGTCCCGAAATTGATACCAAGCGCCCGATTTTTTAATTACAAATATGGGGTAGTATTTTTCTACCTTCCACAATATGTCGGATTTAGTAGCGGGTCCGGAACGAATATTGGCCACCGGGGCAACAATGGTCAACCGTTCCGCCATGGCGGTTCCGGCCATAATGACAATCAGGAAACTTAAAAATAGCGAATAGTGTTTCATGATGATAAATTTATCTGCTTTTCATTGAAAGGAAGTAAAAGGTTAAGGGCCTATCGGCCCAAGCGGTTACCAAACCCATCCCCGAATCCGCGAGCTGTCTGAGATTTAAATCCGCATCTAAATCTCAGCGCCGGTTATTAAGAATGGTATTGGAATCCCCTGTAATTTGTCAAACAAAAGTTTAGGCTGTATAAAATTCAAGATCAGGCAACTGGACACAGGTCAGTGCATTACCATATACTGCCCCGGTGTCAATACCAACCTTATTGGATTCCACCAAGGGCTCACCAAGTGGGGTGTGGCCGAAAATTACCGTTTTGCCGAAGTCGTATCGAGTATAGAGAAATTTATCGCGGATCCATAGCAGGTCTTCTGTATCCTGGGATTCCAGTGACACTTTGGGTCGAAGACCGGCATGAACAAAAATGTAATCTTCGGTTTCGTGAATGAGTCTCAATGATTTAAAAAATGCCATGTGCTCAGGGGGAATCGGATGGGCTCCGGTTTGAGCCGACTTGCTCAAGTAGCTGTCGAGGGTTTGTTGCCCGCCGTTTAGCAGATAAGTGAAGCGGTCGGTTCCGTCCAGATATTTTTCAAGCATATCTTCATGGTTGCCTTTTAAAAAGATGATACCCGGTACACGCTTTTTTAATTTTATCAGATAATCAACGACTTCAACCGATTGGGTCCCCCGGTCAATATAGTCGCCCATAAACACCAGGGTATCCCGTTTAAAATCGATGGGAATTATTTTCATCAGTGCTAACAGTTGATCGTAGCAACCGTGGATATCCCCTATGGCAAAGATTTTTCCCATTTTACCTGTGTTTGCAGTTGTGAGTTAGCTGCTGGCTATTCTGATCTGGTTCTCATTAATTGGAGTAATGGAGTCCTGGAGTGATGGAGCAATGGGTCAAAACAAGGATTTCATCTTTTTAAAATCTGGATATTATCCTTTAAGCCCATCATTCCAATACTCCAATACTCCATTTTTCCGTTGCCATTGGTCAGATGCCCGGTGCTGGTTCGCCAGAATTTGGTTCGAGGCTGAAATAGAGCGCTTACCGAAATAGGAACCTGCGATGTGGCTGATCCAGCCGGGTGATGCCTTCTTCTTTGGCTGCCTGGACCGCGCTTTGAAATTCCCCGGGCGAAAGAGGCGAATCAAGCCCGTTTACCTCGGCCGCTCTGCCGCAGGGTCGATATTGCGACATAACGTTGACATAGCTTGCGGGAGATATTTTTCGGGCAATAAATCGCATGACTTCACGGGTTCCCGCCAGGCTCCCGGGCAATACCAGGTGACGGATTAACAGTCCGCGCCGGGCAATGCCGGCATCATCAATTTGCAAATCTCCCACCTGCCGATGCATTTCAGCCAGGGCTCGGCGGGCCACCTCCGGATAATCACCGGCCTGGCAGCTGCTTGCGGCAACTTGCGGATCCCAAAATTTAAAATCCGGCATATAAATATCAAATACACCGTCAAGTAATTGTAAAGTTGACACGCGATCATAACCACCGGTGTTATATACCAGAGGAATCGAAAGCCCGCGCCGGGCGGCAATTTCAACGGCGGCCAGGATTTGGGGCACGACATGCGACGGCGTAACGAAATTAATATTGTGACAGCCCTGATTTTGCAGCGCGAGCATCAAGCCTGCCAGTTCCTCATTTGTTACCTCCCGCCCCTGGCCCTGGTGACTGATATCAAAGTTCTGGCAAAATAAGCACAACAGATTGCAATGGGTAAAAAAAATGGTGCCGGAGCCGTGGGTTCCGACCAGCGGTTCCTCTTCTCCAAAATGCGGATTGTAGCTTGACACCCAGGAGAGGCTGGCGGTATTGCAGAACCCCGTTTCGCCGGCAGGCCGATCAACGCCGCATTTTCTGGGGCAAAGCGTGCAGGATTTCAAAAGGCTGTATGCTTTGGCTGCTTTTTCCTTGAGCAAGCCCTTTTCAAGGGCCCTGATATAGGAAGGTTCAAATGGCGTCATATCAAACTATTACCTATAAAAAATCTTGTGGATTAAATAGACAATTGATTTTTTAAAGGAAGAAAATTCCAAGCACCAAAAACCAAATAACAAATAATACACAATGACCAAAATTCGAAATTCAAAACAGAAATAATATGAGCGGGAAGCCAGATTGAGTCAAATATTCCCAAACGCATAGTTTTTCGGTCATTGGATATTGTAATTTGAGATTTATTTGTAATTTGGTGCTTGGGATTTGTAATTTAATAAAAATCATTCTGGAA
>JAIVWA010000189.1:0-7976 GCA_049190255.1 Gammaproteobacteria bacterium
CAGACCGGGCAGCACCCGTTCTTTATTGTCATTGGTAAAACATATGACGCTGAATTTGTCATCGACCGCCTGAATGCCGACGGCCTGCAGATTGTACTGAAGAAAATTGTTGATGAATGTGGATTTACCGGCTGAATAGATACCTAAAATTGAGATCAGCGGCCACCAGGGAGTGCGGGTTGCATGGGATTCTTCCCGCTGTAAAAAGCCAAGTCGGCGGCTGATACGATCCAGTTCGCGGAAGTTCTGCACGACTTCTGAAAGGATCGGATTTTCCTGTTTCAGGTGCTGTTCCAGTTTTTTTAATCGCTGGTTGATTTTGTTTTCTTTGAACATCATCTCTTCTCCCATCTTCGGGAAATCGCTGCCCAACGTTCCTGTTTACCCAATGATCAATTTCCGCGAACTAGAACCCCGGTTAAAATTTGACCGGGCAGGCAAAATTGGACCTATTTCACAACCTGCCCATGGTCATTCGTCTGCCGTCCGGGTGCAGAATCTTGCCGCCGACACCACTCAAAATTTGCCTGACATCACCATTTTTACATAAATATTAATGGTTTGCAACCTGTAATTTATATAAAGAGAAAATGAAGTGTGTATAGTAGGTTAAAGGAGATGACCGGTTTTGATTCATGAGCTACTATTTTTGAGATAGCTTTTCGTTAGTCTGACAGCAATTCTTTTACCGACAGCCACAGCGCCCCGAGGGACAGAATCAGAGCTGAAAAAACTGCCGGTCTGATCGAACAGGAAACATAATAGTTCACCGCAGAGTTCGCAGCCTCCGGCCCATAGGGCCTATGGCCTACGCCCCGGTGGGAGAACGCCGAGAAAGAAAATTTTAAATAATCTCTGCGATCTCCGCGTGCTCTGCGGTGAGATACTTCATGAATATGGAATTTCCCAGGGGGCTTTACAAAGGGGAAAAAATTATTATTGTACCCTATTAACACCTGGATTTTGTACGAGTCGGAGGCTTTCATATGCAAGATTCAGGTATCAATTTGTCGGAGGGAGGGAGTAAAAATCAAAAGATTCATAGTCATACACGTTGCGGCCTTTGGGACGTTGCTTCACATTGCGCAATACGGGGTTTGCACCGTCACCGACCGCATGAACAAGCGTTACCGGGACCGGGTGGATATCGCCATGAAAAAACATGAGAAACAAAAGGCCCTTCAATTCGGTCGCAGGCGGCTGAAGGTTACCGTTCTTGCCTATCCAGTTCTTTCCTGACGGCAACCGCCATTTTTTCCATCAAATAAGGCTTTTTGACATAGGCGCCGGCACCCAGTCTCTGGGCTTCCTTGACCCGTTCTGATTCAGAATAGCCGCTTGCAATAATGGCCTTCTGGGCCGGATGAATTTCAAGGATGCGCCGGTAGGTCTCAAGCCCGTCGATGCCGGGATCCATGATCATGTCCAAAATGAGAAGATCGGCCGTGCGGGTTTTCAGGTAGTCAACGGCCTCTTCCCCGCTGGAAACGGATTTTACTCTGTAGCCGAGTTTGGTTAGAATACCGGTGGCAATGTCCCGTTGTTCCTTGATATCGTCTACTATCAGCAGGAACTCTGCCCGGCCCCGGTAATCCTCTATGGCGGGTCGGGATTCTTTGCGGGGAGAAGGCTGTCTGCAAGCCGGCAGGTAGATAAAGAATCTGGTTCCCTGGCCCTCGGTGCTTTGAACATCAATATAGCCCTTGTGATCCTTAACCGTTCCCCATACAACCGCCATTCCCAGGCCGGTACCGCTTCTTCCCATGGCCTTTTTGGTGTAGAACGGCTCAAAGATTCTTTCGATATCTTTAGCTGCTATACCGATTCCGGTATCGCTGACCGTCAGGGTGACGTAATCACCTTCTTCAATATCGTCATAGCCGCTGATCGGTTTGTCGATGTACCGGTTTGCACTTGAAATAGTAACGGTTCCGCCGTCAATAAGGGCCTCAGCGGCATTGGAGACCAGGTTCATGACCGTTTTAGACAGATGGACGGGAGACCCGGCAATGCCCAACAGGTCGGGTTCAAGACTGCTTTCAAGTGTTAAATCGGGATGGGTTTGTCGCAGTCTTTCATATTCAGGACTTTGCAGATAGTCCCTAATAATATCATTGAGGTCGACGACCTCCGAGACGGCCACTCCCCTGCGGGCCAGGGTTAACATGTCCTGGACAATATTGGCCGCTTTTTCGCCCGACTTTTTGATTGCCAGGAGAGAAGATTTCAAGGGGCTGTCTGCGGGAAGATCCATCAAAATCAACTCCGGGTAGCTGATCAGTCCGGACAGCACATTGTTCAAATCGTGGGCCACACCGCCGGCCAGGGTTCCAATCGCTTCCATCTTCTGAGCCTTGCGCAGTTGTTCTTCGAGCCTGGATTTATCGGCGGCGGCCTGCTTGTTTTCCGTAATGTTACGCACAACCGCCATGATGGTTTCGTCGGAGATTGCCACCATGCGGCATTCAAAATAGGTTTTTTTGCCATTGATGGGCAAATCATATTCAAAAATTTGAAGTTGTCGGGTGTTCAGGGCCTGTTCGGCTTTTTTATGGTGCAATTCAGCGGGATCCGCCGGCAATACATCGTCGACTCTTTTTCCCAGAAAGGTATCCGGCGACAGATACAGGTCCGGCTGGGCGCCGTGATAGTCCAGAAAATAGCCGTTGCGATCAAGCTGAAACATCATGTCCGGCATGGCCCCGAGCAGCGCCCGTCCTTTGGCATCGCTTTGGCGGATTTTTTCTTCGGCATGTTTGCGTACGGTGATTTCATTCTGCAGAGAATTTTCTCGGGCTCGAATATCAGCCGCCATTTCTTTGATTCGCCGGGCAATGCCGGTAAGCTCGATGTGGTGAATCTCTTCAAACCCGTAAGCATAATCTCCCTGGGCGACCCGGTCGATACCCTTTTGAAGGATGTTGAGGGGTTTGCGCATAAATACCCGCAGCAGGATCCCGGTAGTGATAAAGATCACAATCAGGGATGCGACCAGGATCATAAGAATCGTATTGCGAAGCCAGGCCAGATCTTCTTCAATGGCAGCCAGGGAGAAAACCAAATCCGCATAGCCGATTACCTGACCTTTGTGAGAGATAACAACGCTGCGGCTGAGAAGACCCGGCCCATCCTGCCGCCCGAGGGCTATGAAGAGGGTTTTACCCTGGGCGTCTTTTATGTGAACTTCATCAATCACGTCGCTTTGCAGAAATGAAATGCCGATTTTGCCGATCTGCTCGTCATCATAGTCCCAGAGCGGTACCACCAGAACCTCGCTGAGGTTTTCCGCGTAATCGTCCGCCTTTTTATCAAGTTCCTGCAACAGAAATCGGGACTGCCGGCTGTATACATAGGCCAATAAAACGCCCTCAAACAATATCAGAAGAATGATAAGGCTTATCGCCAGCTCTTTGGAAAGTGATCGTCGTCCGAAAAGCCGTATCGTCCTGCGGAATATATGTTGCGTTGCTTTTTCTGCCATTTTCTCTTTCTGGGTTGACCGGATTTTTTGTTTGGGGCCTGGTTTATTCGGCACACAGGCGGTTATAAGTTCCGTCTTCTTTCATTTCATCCAGGGTTTGCTGCCACTGGTTTACCAGAGAGTCCGCGCTCTGAATCGAAAAAGCGATGTAATTTTCAACTCGTTTAATGGGAAAGACCAGCTTCAGCTGATCGGGGTTTATGCCGGCCTGCCTGGCCTGATACGACATGTTAAAATCGGAACTGACCCACAGGTCGATGGTCCCGTCCCTGATATGCCGGATGTTGCTGAGGTTCCTGTTGGTGCTGACCAGATTTCGAAATCCTTTTGCCAGCAGATACTGTTCTTTGGCATCTTTGTGGTAGGTGCCGATGCGGGATACGGTTTTGGCCTCTTCAAGGGAACTGATCTGTATCGCCGAATCTTTTCTGGCGTAAAAACCCCAGGTCTGGGAATAAAGCGGCCCCACCCATTTGAATAATTTTTCGCGCTGCGGCAGGCGGGTGGTAGAAAACAGCGCGACGTTTGATTGGGTCAGTGCCAGGGTGTAGCCCCGGGCCCAGGGTACGGTCTGGATCTTGTCCGGTAATTTGAGCCGGCGCAAAATCTCACGCACAATTTCAACCGACACCCCTTTTAATTTACCGTTGTCCAGGTAATTGGCGGGGGGGGAGTCCTCTGTGAATATCTTCAGCTTTGCGGAGGCGATCTTGGACTTTGCCGGCAGGGGTCGAATTTCCGGGATGTTTTCCTCCGGCAGCCATTTTCTGCTGATCTTTTTGAAGGTGCCGTCGCGCTTCATTTCATCCAGGGCAGCCTGCCATTCTTGGGCGACAACTTGTGGCGTGCCTTTAGAGAGGGCGATGTAAGCATAATAATCTTTGAACGGCAGGACGAGCTCCACCTCGCCGGGGTCGATGCCGATCTGCCTGGCAATCGACGAGACCCCCAGGTTGCTGTAGAGCCACAAATCCACGCGGCCGGACAACAATTTTTTCAGATTGCTGGCCGGCGATTTGGAGCTGTCCAGATTGGTAAAGCCCTGGGATTTGAGCAGCTGCTCTCTGACATCATCTTTATAGGTGCCGATGGCGCTGACTTTTTTGGCGTCGTCAAGACATGTCAAGTACGGTCCGGTTCCCTTTTTGGCGTAAAAACCGAAACGCACTTTGTAGATTGGCCCCACCCAGTGAAACAGGTTTTCGCGCTCTTTTGTTCGAGCGGTTGAAAACAGAACGACGTTGGGCCTCTTCAGGGCCAATTGATAGCCCCGGGCCCAGGTCATTACCTGGATATCAGCGGTCTGATTTAAACGGCGCATAATTTCGCGGACAACTTCGGTGGACGATCCGGTGAGAACCCCATCCTTGATGAAATTAAACGGCGGGCTGTCTTCGCTGATGATGGTAAGTTCCTGGGCCAGCCCGCTGGTGACCGGCAGCACAAAAAAAAGAAATATGCCGAGGGCGAGTGTACGTTTCAAAATAGCCTTCCCTATCTTATTTTAGTGTTGGGAGTATAAACTTTTATAATAAGCAGATATTTATTCCAATGCAAGACCTAACCCGGACAAGCCGGGATTGAATATTGATCCGCCTGCGGCGGAACGATTGAAGATTTGAGGATGTCGCTTCGCTCCGTCATTTTTATAGCAATAAATTATTATGTTACTTACCAAAATTCGAAATCCGAATCTCGCCTGATCTTAATAAAATGGGTCGAAACAAATCCGAATACTAAATGACAAAAATTTCAAACAAAAAGGTATTTTCACCTTATATAGCTGTACAGATCAAGGCCATTTGAAGTTTCGAACATTGGAAAATTTGGATTTTGAATTTGTTTCGAATTTCGTATTTCGTGCTTCGGATTTAAGCTTTATCCGGACTAGGGCTCTAATTTATAGTCACGCTTAAGAGTGTTTTTAAATCTTAACCGGTCTCCAAAGCCGCCCATCATACCAGATTCTTGAAAACGGTTCCCCGACGGGCACGATCGAATTCGGCAGATCGTCGGGGGAAATGGCAATTTCTTTCTCCCGGTACATCGGGTCCCAGGGTTCGACTACGACGGCGCCTTTGACCAACGGCACCAACCGGGGCAAAATTGGCGGCCCCCAAAGTCTCTTACCGGACTCTGCCTGAAGATCCTTCAAGACCGGATATTTTAAAAGATCGTGCAGGGTCACCAAAGTAGGTGGGCTTAAAGGTATCCTGCCTTCCAGGTTGCCCGCCAGGCCTTCTTCAGGGCTTATCCACAGGCCCTGCACCGTTTCTCTGGAATCCGGCCGGCAATACTGTTCTGCCGGCATGGCGGCCAGGAAGAACCGGGTGTCAAAGCGGCGCTTCATCAACTGCGGGGTAATCCAGTGAGACCACCGTGAGAGGGCCGTCAAGGTCAGGCACCATTTGGTATTGACCACAAGCTGAGCGAACCAGTCCTGGGCTGGATTTTCCGCCAGCCGCAAGCGGCAAACCCTTTCAAGACTCTCCTCGAACGCTTCCTTTTTTGAAGCCAGAAAAACGCCCGCTTCTTCCAGGGTTTCGCGAATGGCGGCCACACAATATGCCAGCATTTGTTGCGGTGCGAGATCCCCTCCAAACCGGGCGGAAACGCCCTTTAGATCCAGATCCGTGTGGTTTTTAAACAGGCTGTAATTGCGGTCCTCCTCATCCAGGGTTCCCCCGGGAAATACAAAATTTCCGGCCATAAAGCTGCTTTGGGAACTTCTTTTAAGAAGATAGACCTGCAGCCTGCCGGCTCGCTCACGGGTGAGGATAACGGTTGCAGCTTCGGCAATTTTTAGATCCTTCTTTTGTCGGGCGTTCATATTTTTTAATAGCAGTTCCCCGAGGCCGCGGTCAAACAAAAAGGATATTGCTTGACTTTACTTTCCTTTTTGGCTTAATTTTGGCGATAAACGAATCCCAAGGAGGGTGCCTTTTTGTTTTCAGCAAAAGAAATAATTGAACTGGCGATCAAAATAGAGAAAAACGGCGAAGCCGTATATCGCAGCGCTATTGAAAAAGTGCCGAACCCCGAACTGGTTCCTTTGCTGGAGTGGATGGCCGATGAAGAGGTAAAGCATGCCAACTGGTTCGCCGAATTGAAGCACAACCTCGAAACCAAGAATGAGAACCCGTTTGTGGAAGAGATGGGTCACGAGCTTTTTAACGAGATGCTGGGGGATAAAAATTTTTCCCTCAAGGATGTTGATTTTGCTACCATCGAGGAAATCGATGATCTGATCGAAACTTTTATCGAATTTGAAAAAGACTCCATCATCTTCTACGAGGTATTGAAACCCTTTGTAGAAGACCCCGTTGTCCGGGAGTATTTAAACAAAATAATTGACGAAGAAAAGCACCATATCGAACTGCTGAAAGAAATCACGGATCGCAAGGAAGTGTTTACGACGATTATTGATTAGCGGCTGTTTCATCGTTCAGGTTTTTTCCGATCGCCCGGGAGAGGCGGACGGTTGACCGTAAATTGCCGTTATCGAAGGTGTGCCCCCCTTAATTTGCCCTTCTCAGCTGCCATCAAGCTTGTGTAAAAAGATTCCAAGTGTGAAATCAATTACCCAATTTTTACCCCCAATGCCAGTTGTTGATCGCCGTCGAAAAGATTTTATTCCGGTATAACCATTTCAAATTATTACAACTATTGTATTTTTTTAAATTCTGGCATGATTGCTGCTACGAATGTACGGTGATAGGTGTGCTTGTAAGCAATTATGAATTATCATCAGAAACGCTTCCCGATGAATAAGATGGGATTACTGCGTTCCTGAAGATGACAGCTGCCGTTGGGAGGTAAAAGGAGGGTTTATGAAAGGAGAGCTTAAGCGTAAAAAAAAGGCGCAGGCCGGGGGTGAGTATCCAATTATTCCGCTGGAGGATAAAAAGGACAGCAGTAAAACCGAAAGTGATAAAGCCTCAGACACCCTGGTATTTCTTGTAGACCGGCGCAAGAAGAAGATAGATCACACCATCACTACTCCGGATAAATATATCAGCCGCTATCACTATGACAGCAAGAATCTGGATAAATATCTCGAGTTGTGCCCCCACTGCCGAAAGCCGACCCTAAGCGCTTACCACAGGACGGTAGCCGACAGCGCTTTAAACTACCTTGAAGAGAGATCAGAGAAAAGAGGGCGTCGTTCGAGCCGAAAATTGTTTGCCGGATTAACAGCCGGGGGGCTGATATTCTCCACCGGATTGTATTATCTGCTGTTTCATGTTTTGTCAGGGGTGCGATTCTGATAAAAAGAAATCAGAATTGATTCTTGCCATCATTATCGCATTTCTAACCCAAGAAGCCCTGGACGGATTCCGCGTCATCTGGGGCTGGGAGGCGGGAGTGGATGGCAACGTTGCCCTGATCACCATCGGTGCCGGAGAGCGCGTGGATACACGCACGATCAAGGACCCCATTGTAGGATTCGTTTTTGATGTTAAAGGGTTAATGGCAGACATCTCTCTTAAAGGGG
>JAIVWA010000190.1:0-388 GCA_049190255.1 Gammaproteobacteria bacterium
CTTGCGGGTCAAAAGCCAGAGGAACACCCGTTTTCCGGCTCCAGCGCGTTAAACTTCTCAACGCATTATCATCTTCAAGGGCCGGAATAATAAAGTCGACATCGCCTAATACTCCGGCCAGATTTTCTTCGACGGTCACATCAACCTGGGCAAATGAATCGCCCAAATCGGATGCCGGCACACGGGGCTTTCGGTCAATAACCCTGACTTCCCATCCCGCCTTGCGTGCCAGATAGGCCGCTTCAACACCCTGCAATTTTCCACCGACGATGCCTACTAACAAGCGACTTTCTCCCCCCACAACCCACACTTCAGACCTCGTAAAATACTATGAAAATAGCTCTTTTTTTGGGACATTATCGGGCGTGGTGAAACCTTCTCCGAGCAT
>JAIVWA010000190.1:397-7951 GCA_049190255.1 Gammaproteobacteria bacterium
TCAGTCTTTTTTTTTAAATTGACAGAATTCATTATTCGATGTTGGACGTTCAACGTTCGATGTTCGATGTTCATTTTTTAGTTAACCCCTTATATGAAACTACGCCAAAATGGCACGGTTTCTTGATGATTAGACTGGCCGCTTTTCAGGCCAACGGCGACGATTATTAATCCAATTTAGATATTCCTCCCTTGACGCCGATTGCATGCCGAGCTTCTCCAGTTCCGGGAGAATGCTGGCAGTGGTTCGCCTGGCATCCGCAATATCCAGAGAATTCTGGGCCACACCCGCCAGGCCGAAGCCCGGTGGTACCAGAGAGGTGACCACATTGGCGCCGGCTTCCAGCCTGCTTTGCAGTCCGGTCAATCCGGCAACATCCAACGTCGCCGGTATCAATCGGTCCGGAAAGGATAGACGCAGAACAGCGATGGTCATCATTTCCCGCAGGGGATCAGGCCTTTTCCAAGACTGCATGGGTGTTCCTTTCTGGGGAACAAAGGTCATGACCCTCATTTGGGAAACTTCCAGAAAGCGCATGGCCTTGATGGAATCCGCAATATCATGAGCTGATTCTCCGACACCGCAAAGCAGGCCTTCCTCGGTTAACAGCCCAAGCGTGCCGGCCAGTTCTTTATTCTCCAAACGCGCAGCAAAGCTTTGTCCGGGCCTGAGCCTTTTAAACAGCTCCCGGTTATGGGTTTCCTGATAGCAGGCGTACCATTTGACTCCGGCCCGCGCAAGATCGGATAGGACCTCCGCAGGAACGACGCCGGGTGACACCATAATGGGTAAGTCGGCTGTTTGGCGAATCGCTTTGACCAGCTGAATAAATGGTTCAAAACCCTGACCTTGAAAATATTGCGGGTCTTCCCCCAGTGTCAAATCTATTAAGTGAACACCGGATTCAGCCAGGCTTTGCGCTGCCTCAATAATTTCGGAGGCCTCCCGGCGGTAGCGCACAGGAAGGGCATTGGCACTTCGATAATAGCAAAAATTGCACTGGTTGCGACAAAACGTACTGACATATATAAACCCGTAAAGAAAAACCCGGTCTGCGAAATGCCGGAACCTCAATTCCCTGGCGGCTTCAAAAACGGCATCAATTTGGTTTTTTTGCGTAAGGCCCAGAAGAAAAACAATTTCTCCCTTGTCAAGAATTTCTTCTTGATCAGCCTTTTCTAGAATTTCAGCCAATCTATAATGAGAATCATTCATTTTCATGGTCAAATGATATAAAGTTGTTTCAAGTCTTTAGATTAGGTTTGTCCGTTGTCCGGTTGAGCCGGTGTGCCCGTTTAAAAGGAATTCTATCGATTTTTTTTACCGGCAAACGGGCCAACCGGCCCAACCTTATATCCGCATGAGTATTTCAATCAGCGGGATCCGCCTGAGGCGGACCATCGAGCATTATATGGGGTTTGAAACAGCTTCTATATATTAAGCCGAATACCGTCAAGATACCCCAAACTCCTTCCCAGCCTCCCCATGCTTTTAATGTTTTCGGCAACCATGAGCAGGCGTTCGAGTCCAAAGCCTATACCCACCCAGGCATCTGTGATTTGCCAGGCGCGATCCAGCGCATGGGGCCCCATGGCAGAGGAACCAATTTCCAGCCGGTTCTCACCGGCTAAAATGTCAATCGTTTCGCCATAAACGGCTGAATCGACCGGCTCAAAAATATAATCCGCCACGCCGGCCGTCCCGGCTATCAAAGCCGCCAGTTCTTCAAGTCTATTCTGGCGAACTTTGCTGTCCAGACCCATTTCCACCAGGTTAAGCATGGTAAATTCATTGGCATGCTGGGCACCCTGAGACTCTTTGCGGAAGCAGGATCCGATCTCAAAAATGCGCACCGGCTTCTCCCATAACCGCAGAAGGTCCTTTAAAACAAAGTACAGATGCGGCGCCAGCATCGGACGCAGGCATCGATCCTTGCCCAGCCAGAATATTTGGGATGCCAGCGGGTGGTGGTCATCGATCGACATTTTCGCCAGCAACCCTTTGGCCATGATGGTCGGGGTTGTCACCTGGACGAAACCATTTTCAATCAGGACTTTCGTCAGCCGGCTTTCCAGGCGGCACAGCCTGGGACGGCGATGAGTATTGCGAAGTTCTTCCAATTTGTCTTGCCCGGACTGCACAAGTTTTCTCTCCAGGCTTTGAAAGTTCTTGTCGCGATCTGTTTCGCTTTCAAATCCCCTGCCCTGATCTTTTTCATCTGCCCCTAATTCTTTCAGACGAGTATGCTGGGTCTCCGTCCAGGCGATGTCCAAAATTTACCTCCCGATATAGATAATGGGAACTATAACCTATAATAAGGTATCTCCAAGGTTGCCTAAAGTCCTTGAGGTTTGCGATCGTGGAGTACTGGAGTTATGGAGTATTGGAGTGTTGGAAAAATATGTCTGCCTTTAACCAATACTCCAGTACTCCAATACTCCAACACTCCGAAATTTCTTAAAATAAAAGCCAACCTGTGGATTAGCCTTCTTTTCGGTTATAAATCCGTTAATAAGAGTTGGCGGGAGGTCCCGGAGTTGCACCGAGCTACGTGGATTTAGAGTCCACGCGATCTCCTATCGATCCACCCCCCGCAACATCTAATTACTCGTTTAACCGGCTGGATGTCAAGCTCGGGATTGATTTTAACCACTCCTTCTGGTACGTTGGACTCGCCTGAAATATCGATGAAAATAGAAATGGGAGAAAATATTTAAATGCCGAATTTCCATCCGGGCAAACATGGCAGCCAAAGATTGAGTCTTAACAACTTAACAGACGATGAGCTGAATGACATCCATCAGGCAACTATAGAGGTACTTG
Source organism: Gammaproteobacteria bacterium (assembly GCA_049190255.1). Classification (GTDB taxonomy): domain Bacteria; phylum Desulfobacterota; class Desulfobacteria; order Desulfobacterales; family JAFDCJ01; genus JAFDCJ01. The sequence goes on from JAIVWA010000190.1 coordinate 3,221, forward strand.
AAAAAACAGGACTATTTATCGAAACTGATGAAGCCCTGCAGGTGTTTGATGGTGCCGGTGCTGAAGTTGACCGCCAGAAAAAAATTGTCAAAATACCAGCTCAGCTGGTAGAGGACGCGATTGAGTCAGCGCCGTCAAAAATTCTGCTGGCCGGACGCGATCCCAAACATGACAAAGTGCTGGAAGCCGGCCGGGTTCACTTCACCAACTTCAGCGAGGGTATCGTAGTGGTTGATCCCTTTAACGGTGAGCGCCGAGCCCCGGTAAAAGCCGATCTTGCCAACGCCGCCAAACTGGTTGATTACCTGGACGAAATCGATGTCTGTGAAAAGGCGGTGGGCTCCAGTGATATGCCCCCGGAAGTATTACCGCTTCATAATGCCGAAGCCATGCTCACCAACACGACCAAGCATTGCTGCGTTGGACCCGGAAGCGGATATTTGCTGAAAAAGCTGGTTCAAATGGCCGGTGCTATCAGCGGCGGAATAAAAAAATTTAAAGAACGACCTATTTTGTCATTTACTACCTGTCCGGTCAGCCCATTGAAGCTGATAAACGAATGCTGCGAGATTATTATCGAAGCCGCTAGAAGCCGTTCGATTATCAATATCCTGTCAATGGCCATGGCAGGCGGAACTTCTCCGGTTACCCTGGCCGGGACCCTGGTTACCCACAACGCCGAAGTTCTCGGCGGAATTACCCTGAACCAGCTCGTTCAAAAAGGTGCACCCGTGATTTACGGCAGTTCGACCACCGCCATGGACCTGAAAATAGGGGCTGCCTCGGTGGGCACCCCCGAGTGCGCCATTATCAGCGGTGCAGTGGCCAGACTGGCCCGGTATTATGCCCTGCCGAGTTATGTCGCCGGTGGGTAGAGTGATTCAAAAATATCCGACTCCCAGATGGGCCACGAGAAGACCCTCACCGGACTCATTCCAGCTTTGGCAGGTGCCAATCTGATTTACGGTCCGGGAATGCTGGAAAGCGGTATCACCTTCGATTTCGCCCAATTGGTGTTGGACAGTGAATTTATCCGGATGATTAAACATGTCATTAGGGGATTTACGGTTGATGATGAATCTCTGGCAGTGGATGTGATCAAATCGGTGGGAACCTCCGGCGACTTTATTTCTCAGAGGCACACGCTCCAACACATGCAGGACCACTCTCAGCCGCAGTTTATGGATCGCAGCCGGATGGAAAAGTGGCAAGCGACGGGTGCCCGGGACAGCTACCAGCGGGCATTGGAAAAGACCCGGGACATATTGCAAAACCATCAGCCGGAACCGCTGCCGGAGAAGGTGCTGGCAGAGCTGAAATCAATCATCAAGGAGGCCGAAGGTGAATTGCGAGCCTCCAGAGAGTAAAATCTCGAAATCCGAATATCGAAATTCGAAACAAGCACGAATTACCAAAATGCGAATGACCAAAACTGAATCATGGCTAAGATACCATTTGACAAGGCTCTGGTTTGGGACATTGGAATATTAAAATTTTAGAATTTGTTTCGGATTTCGAACTTCGGATTTCGAATTTAATCTGTCCTAACTGTTAGAATATGTTTTATGAGCCCTCGACATTTAACCAATTTTTCTGGGAGGAAACATTGAAAGATCATATTTTTACCAGAATGGGTGATGGCGAGCTGGTTTCCATGTCTTTGGAGGAGATCAAAGAAGACATCGTGGCCGCTACGCAGGACGCCGCCCAACGTGCTGAAATCCCGGAACTCACCGCGGATGAGATCGAACAGCTTTTGGAGATCATGGCCGAACCGTCCCGGGCGGTCAGTGTTGCTTCCGGTCAGGAAGTAATCGTAACCGATGACGGTTGTTCGATGAGTTTTTATTCCGGCCAGGACGGCGGCGGCGTCGGTGTGCCCATGAGCCGCCTGCAGGCAGTTCTGACCTATGAGCGGGCCTGCGCGGCCGATACCACCTCCATGGGGCACAGCGATTACAGCTTTAAGCCGGTGAAGCCGATTATCAACTTTGAGATGAATGAATATTACACCGCCTCGATGATGACCACCGCCCCGTTTTTATACGGCGCCCAGCCCAATATGGGGCTGTATTTTCAGCCCGATGGCCCCCACCCCAATCCTGCGGATCTCCTGCCCCGGGGCAAAATCAAGGAAGCCCAGGAAGTACAGGAAGCTGCCGCCGAACAGCTGCGCCAGGATCTGGTCTTTGTGGGAAAAAAATTAAACGGTATCGGCTGTGAGGGGCTGAATTTTGATACCAGTGGTTCGGCCGGTGATGCCGATTACTGGGCCGCCTTGCAGGCTGTCAGCGATTTAAAAGAGGCGGCACCGGACCTGCCGATCATCATGGGCGGATCGGGAGAATTTGTTTTGGGCATGCACGGGGAGGTGACCTTTAACGGCCGGCAGTTGGCAGGAATGTACCCCCACCAACAGGCCAAAATTGCCGAAGCTGCCGGCGCCGGCATCTACGGCGTGGCCGTCGGCACCAATACGAATGAGTCTGTGGCATGGAACATCGCCCGGTCCCTGACATTTGTAAAAGAAGCCGTAGCAGCGGTGGATATACCGGTGCATGTCAACGTCGGTATGGGCGTCGGCGGTGTTCCCATGATGGAGGCACCGCCCATTGACAGTGTTACCCGGGCATCCAAATCACTGGTTCAGATCGGCAAGGCGGATGGCTTGTAGATTGGCGTCGGTGACCCCTTCGGGATGCACCTGGCTCATATTTTTGCTTGCGGTATGGGCGGCATCCGTACCTCCGGAGATCTGGTGGCCTGGATGCAGCTGATCAAAAAGATGAAATTAACCGAAGCCAAAAAATATGTGGCCCAAAAGCTGGGAATTCAACTGTTGGACCTGACCAACGAAGAAGTGATGCGGCAACTCAGGGAGGACCTGGGTATCGGCACCATAACTTCGGTGGCCGGCAGTCCCAAAGGCATTCGGGCCAAGCTCAAAGTGGCCGAGTTGCTGGATATAAACATCAATTCGGTGGAATTGTTTAAATCCCAGATTAAATGATTAGTCAGCTTTTTAGAATTATTCTCACCGCAGAGCTCGCAGAGAACGCGGAGAGGTTATTTTATTTTGTATCTTTTAAATTTATAGATCACATCAAAAAGACTGATATAGATGCCTTAGAGATAGTCTAATTTAAGATTGCCCAAAGGATAGGTTATTTTCGGTTTGCCGGCCTCTTCGCGGCAAACCGAAGGAAATATACCTCTGCGTTCTCTGCGGACTCTGCGGTGAAAAAATATAATAAAGACCGGATTAACAATGACACAAGAGATTTTTGAAGAAGCCATTGCAGCAATCGTAGACGGTGATATTGATAAAGCCACCGAAATAGCGAGGCGCGGACTAGAAGAAGGAATCGATCCGCTGGAACTCATGACCCATGGCTTCATTCCCGGAATCAATCAGGTTGGAGATCTGTTCGGTTCGGGGAAGCTGTTTATACCGGGACTGATTCAGTCGGCCGATGCCATGGGAAAAGCCACCGCCATTATTAATGCTGCCGTTCCCCAGGAACAGGAAACCGTCAGCGGCAAAATCGTCATCGGAACCGTAGAGGGCGATATGCACGACATCGGCAAAACCATTGTCGTCTCTTTATTGCGCGCCAACGGATTTGAGGTCCTGGACCTTGGACGCGATGTCGCCCCGCATCGATTCATCGAAGAAGCTGAAAAATTCAACGCCGACATTATCGGCAGCAGCACCCTTTTGACCACGACGATGGGGGTGCAAAAAGAGCTCGAGGAAGCGCTGAAAAAAGCCGGGCTCAAAGAAAAGTATAAAACCATCGTTGGCGGTGCCCCGGTGACCCAGCGCTGGGCCAACCGCATCGGTGCCGATGCTTTCGCGCAGGACGCCGGTGACGGCGTTAAAAAAGTCAAGCAGTTGCTAAGGATATCATAGTGCTGACGACCCCAGAACTATAGACTCACCAAAATACAATCTTAGCATTTCTCATTGGGCTTATTGTATTTGGTCGGCTATTTCAGAACAAATAGCTAAAAAGGAAATCCTATGAAAGTTATTGGTATTAACGCAAGTCCGAGAAAGAGGGCAAACACACAAACCTTAGTGGAGGCTATTTTAAGTGGGGCGGCAGAGAGAGGAGCAGAAACCCGCCTTGTCAATTTAAGAGAGTTAAAAATAAATGGATGCCTGGGGTGTGAAGGGTGCAAAAAGCATCTGGGCAAATGCGTGCAAAAAGATGACTTGACGATATTACTTCAGGATATGACAACCTATGATGCCATTGTCATGGGAACACCGGTTTACTGGTATCATGTGACAGCGCAGTTTAAGATGTTAGTGGATCGCCTTTACTGCTTTTTGGAATTTGGAGAAAATCCGGAAACAGGGGAGCAAACATTCAAGTCGGAGTTTCCGAGTGGTAAACAATTTCTATTTATCATTTCCCGTGGCGATCCTGAACCTCCAGGGCTTTTTCCACAATTTTACGATCATCTGAACGAATGGCTTAATTTGATCCCGCTTTCTTTGGGGGCCGGGAATTATGAATTTTTCCATCAATATGGAGCAGGTATTGATCGGAAATCGGCAAGAAATGATCCAGAGATATTGGGAAAAGCTAAAGCATCTGGTGCTGGGCTTGTGTCATCAACTTAAAACTTAGGTTAAATAGCATGGGGTTAGGTTTAAGAATATTTATAATTAACGATGATGACACAGTAAGACGTTTTCCGTTTTCGCGATACGAGCGGTTA
>JAIVWA010000191.1:0-7908 GCA_049190255.1 Gammaproteobacteria bacterium
GGGCGGCTGGCAGGTTCATGCTGAAATCACCGGAAATACGGACCGGGTGGCTGAAAATGAAGAAGAATGCTTTCAGATCATCCGGCAATATCTGTCCTATATGCCGTCTCACTGTGATGAACTGCCACCCGACGTGCCTGTTCCGGATGGCTCCGGATTGGAAATGGATCGGATTCTTGACAACCTCCCCGAAAAGGGTAACCGTGGTTATGATATGCATCGGATTTTAAATTGCATTGTGGATAAAAACAGCCTTTTCCCCCTGAAGCCGGCCTTTGGGAAATCGGTTATTACGGCGCTGGCTCGAATCGACGGCAGTGTTGCGGGAATTGTAGCCAACCAGCCCATGTTTAATGCCGGCGCCATGGATACCGACGGTATCGACAAAGTCATCAGTTTTCTGTGCCTGTGCGATTCTTTCAACATCCCGTTGCTGTTTTTTCATGATATTCCGGGATTTCTGGTGGGTAAAGATGCCGAACGCAAGCGGGTGGCTGCCAAGGTCATGAATTATATGAATGCCCTGGGACTTTTGACCGTTCCGAAAATCTCGATTATTGTGCGAAAAACATACGGCATGGCCTTCTGGAATATGTGTGGCTCCGGCTGTGGCACTGACTTTCTGGTGGCGTGGCCGTCGGCGGAAATAAGCTTTGTGGATCCTGCCATTGCCGCCAATGTGGTTTACGGCGGCAAACCGTCGGCCTCCGATAAACAATCCGATGAATGGCAGGCTTTGATGAAACAACTGGTGGACGATGCATCTCCTTACGGTGCCGCCGGCAAGCACTATATTCACGATGTGATTGATCCGAGGGATACCAGGGCTTACATTACCAGAGCGCTGGAGATCAGCCACAATGCGCGCAGGAAGGGCATTGGCGAGCATAGACTTGCTAATTGGCCTACAAAATTCTAAAAATTAATTAAAACAAACATCGGAGCACAGAAAACATAAGAATGGGATATTCTGGCCAATTAACGAATAACAGATAACGATTAACAATTGAGCCTTGGCTCAATTATTGGAGGGGACAATGGGAAAAAGAGTACTGAAAACAAAGCTTTGCGACATGCTGGGGATCGAGTATCCGATTTTGAGTGCCGGGATGGGCCCGACCCTTATCGGGGAAAGCGCCGGGGCGCCGGTGGAGCTGGTGGTGGCTGTATCGGAAGCCGGGGGACTCGGGGTCCTGGGGGGTGCCGGATTTACCGTTGATGAACTTCAAAAAGCGATTCGTGATATCAAGGCCCAAACAGACAAACCGTTCGGAGTCGATTTACTGCTGCCCAAACATCTTGATTTCGGCGGGGGAATGGGTATGAAAGAAATCGATGAATTACCCCTGAGCAAGGTCCTTGAAAAATTTCCGAAATCCCACATGGATTGGTTCAACAATATTAAAAAAGAAATGCAGCTGCCGGATGTCGAAATCATGATCCGGATGAATACCACCACCATGCGACCGAAAGAATCCATTCAGGTTTGTATTGCGGAGAAGGTACCGCTATTTTGCGCCGGACTGGGGAATCCGGGCTTTATGGTGGCAGACGCCCATGCCGCTGGAATGAAAGTTTTAGGAATCACCGGAAATGCCAAAAATGCCAGGCGGATGGCCGAGTCAGGCATTGATTTACTGGTGGCCCAGGGGCATGAAGGCGGTGGCCACACCGGCAGAATCGGTACCATGGTTCTGCTTCCTGCAGCAATTGATGCCGCCCATCCTGTGCCTGTATTGGCCGCCGGCGGCATCGGTGATGGACGGGGGATCGCAGCCGCATTGGCTATGGGCTGTATCGGGGTTTGGGTCGGCACACGCTTTCTGGCGACCAACGAGGGCGGTGCGCTGGACATCAATAAACAGAAAATCGTCGAATCCTCCGATGAAGGCACCCGCGTCAGCCGAGCATACACCGGCAAAACACTGCGGGCCAGCTACAACCGATTCCACGATATCTGGGATGCCTCAAAGCTGGAGCCCCTGCCCTTCCCGACCCAGGTGCTGCTGTCTTCCGCGCTTCTGGCCAGCTTTATCGAAGCCGACAAAAACGCCTATGTGGGAGGACTGGCCGGCCAGGTATCCGCGCTTATCAATGAGATCAAACCTGCCCGCCAGGTGCTTGAGCAGATGGTCGAGGAAACGGTGGATATTCTTACACGAAAACTGCCGGAAAATGTTGTGGCACAATAGCGAAAAGAAGGTTTCAGGTGTCAGGTGTCAGTGTTCAGCAACTGCAATCCTGACACCTGGTAATATGAAAAACGGACGACCTGGTGTATAAGAATTAAAACCCAAACTTTTAATCTTTACACCAAAAGGAGGTCGTCCGATGAGAAACATAGCATATTTGTCAATGGATGTACATGCGCGCAACTGTGTTTTGGGTGATATGAACGGGAATGGTAAGTTCCTCGGCAATCGTTCTTTTACCACCTGTGAAAATAACATCATCAAGGCCCTAAAAGCGGTTAAGGCTAAAAAAAAATATTTGGTCATGGAAGCGGGTCCTTTGAGCAATTGGGCGGCTCAAGTAGCCAACGACCATGTAACTGAGGCCATCATTTGTGACCCACGGGAAAACGCTTTGATCTATAAAAGTTCCAATAAGCGCGATAAAGTGGATACTAAAAAATTGTGCCGCCTGCTCAGGCTCGGCGAATTCAAAGTGGTATATCGGCCTGAAAATGATCAGCGCGCCATCTTTAAAGCTGCCGTACAGCACTATATGGATCTTCGCGATCAGTTGGCCGTACTGAAGAAAAAAATCAAAGCCATGTATCGCCAATGGGGGGTGATCGATGTATTTACCGATTCAGTTTACAGCACCCGCGGCCGCGATAAGTTCCTTAAACAGGTCAAACACCACCCCATTTACCTTCAGCTCAAGCGGCTTTATGAACTTATGGATCACACCGCGGCCATCAAACTAGCTGCCGAAAAATCCATGACATCGCTTGGCCGCAATTATCCGGAAATTAAAGAGTTTGAAAAAATCTCGGGCATGGGTCCCATTGGCGCCCATACCTTTGACGCTTACATTCAAACCCCGCATCGGTTTGCTAAAAGAAGCCGATTGTGGAGATACTGCCGCTTAGGGGTCACCGATCGCACCAGCGATGGCAAACCCCTGGGCTACAAACGGCTGGACAAATCCGGCGTTGGTGAGCTCAAAGCTTTAAGCTATCGCGCCTTTCTGAGCTCCATGAAAGGCGACAATGAGGTCAAAGGCTTTTACCTCAACTCGCTGCAGCGCACCCATGACCGCAAGCATGCTCGGCTTAACACTCAACGCAAAATACTTTCCACGATGCTCAGCATCTGGAAGAAAGGAAAACTTTATCGATCTGAACTATTTCTGGACCCGTCCATATAGGCATTGATGACAGTCTGATCAATGCCCCTATTGCTGGCTGAAGTGCGCAGTCCGGTTCGGCGGATCCGGGTTGCCGGGAGAGTCTCGATCACTTGGTTTCTAGCCACCCTGCTTAAATGGGAAAGGCTCAACACCTGGATAGACCCCCGGCCTTTATACCCAACATGACCATAGTCCTCCTCAATTTGAGGAGAAGACTCATATACGTGAATGGAAAGAACAAGACCCCGCACTGTCAGGTTGATCCGGAATTCTGATTGGATTTGCAATCTTTATACGTTTAACAATATGGGCTTTGAATCTAAATGTCAGGTTAATCTGAAGTCGTCCTGTGAAGTCAAAAAAATTCAAACTTCACAGATACGGATAGCTACGTCTTGACTTCACTTTTCATACGTGAAACCTAACCCGGATAAACCGGAAATACGAAACTCGAAATACGAAATCCGAAACAAATTCGAATCACCAAAATTAAAATGACCCAAACAAAATCGGAGTCCCGATAAACACGAATCACGCAGGTCAAAAAAGGTTGAGCGGCTGCTCAGTTTTGTGAAAATCACTGGTGGATAACAGTTTACAGCGATGTCAAAAAATTTCTTTGCACTAAAAATAAAAATTTCACGACTAAGACTCTAAGACTCTAAATAATGATTTACGGGGTAGTAACTTTTATGGTAATTGAATGGGAGATATGGCACTGCTAATGGGAGGAGGATAATGATGCACAGAACAATGCGATTCTGGGGGCCGGTGCGCTTTTTCGGGTTTATGGCGCTGGTGCTATTCTTGGCGGCCTGCTCCTCAACGCCTAAGACCACAGACGGCTCGGATGCCAAGGAAAAAAATGATAAAGATGCGCCCCTGTATTACGATTTCGGTGATGTTCTTATTCCCCGCGAATTAAAACTGGATATAAATTCCTCCTTTGTTTACCACACCTCCGGTTTTACCGTCGGGATACTGGCGTTTAAGTCCAAAGTTGAGCGCAATTCCATGATCGATTTTTTTGAGAACAACATGATCAAAGACAACTGGAAGCCGGTCGGCACTTTCAATTCTCCGCGAGCCCTTTTGCTTTTTCAAAAAGAAAACAGATGGTGTGTTATCAACATTACGGATAATAGATGGGATACCCTGGTTGAGATTTGGGTGGCCCCGTTTAGCGATATTTCCGGATCCGGTCTGTTGAAATAAGTGACTGAAGTTTGATCAATGCCTAAATTGCCTAAAGTGCCTAAAATGCCTAAAATTGTGGTGTCGCTTCAGGCTTCGCCTTCGGCTACGACCCGACAGGTCGCTCCGTCTTTATTATAAACGCCTGGTATTTTCAGCATGCAAAACCAGAAATCAGTAAGTGAATATAGTAGCGTACCTTGCTTTTTTCTTTTTAATAAAATCGATAGAATACCTCAATTTTAGGCACTTTAGTGCAATTTAGGCATTTTAGGCATTTCTTTGGATAACTTGATTTTTCCACAAAAAGATCTTGCCATAAAATGCACAAATATAATTTCTAAGGTACTAACAGCTTTTAGGCTCGCTTTTTGAGCCATTTGCCATATTGAACAGCCAGCGCATAAGTATGGACGGCGCGTTCGGCGGAATCAAAAAAAGGGATTCCGCCCCGGCACAGCTGTTGGGAGTATTTGGGGTCAAAACCGGGAATTTTTACCGCCAGAATGGGCTTTTGACATTCCTGTTGGACCTGGATCATACCGTCCACGTAGATTTGATTGGTTTCCGGCGTCAGGCCGCATCCGATGACTATGATGGCGTCGACGCCCGGATCAGCCGCCGTTATGCGGGTGGATTGAAAGAAAATCTCAAGATCGAAATGGGCTGTCAGACTGACATCCACCGGATTGAGGACACTGGTGCCGGAAAAGGAGATTAACTTGGAAAGTTTGGATCGGGTTTCCGGCAAAAAGTCGGCCAGACGGAGACCTGCCCGGCCGCAGGCTTCGGCGGCCGATACCGCCAGGCCGCCGGGGCCGGAAATGACGGCCATGCGGTCTCCCGGGTTGGCGGGCAACATCGCAAAACCCATCAGGGCATCTGTCAGGGCCTCGAATCCGACCACCGGTATGGCGCCGCTTTGCTGCAGCACCCCCTGCCAGATATCCCGGGATCCGGCCAGAGCTCCCGTGTGGGATGATGAAGCCCGGGCGCCTTCGGCTGTCAGACCCACCTTCCACATGATCACCGGCTTATTTAAAGAAGCCTGGCACAGGGCATCGAGAAAATAGGGGCCGTTTTTTATGCCTTCAATATAGGCCCCGATCAGAGCGGTATCGGAATCGTTGGCCAGGTAGGTTAAAAAATCCGCGGCCGTCAGGTCGCACTCGTTGCCGGAACTGATTACTTTGCTGAAGCGGATGCCTTTGGTATCGGCAATCGTGCCCAAAATATTGGTCAGCGAGCCGCTGTGCGATATCATGCCCACCGGTCCCGGTTCTTTTGACACCCCGGGGAAGAACGAAAGTCCGGTTTTGGGGGAATAAAGACCCATGCCGTTGGGGCCGATCAGGCGCATGCCGCCGGCACGCGCTGTGTGCACCAGCTCCCTTTCCAGCGCCGCGCCCTCTCTGGTTCCGGTCTCACTGAATCCGGCCGTAAACAACACAGCCCCTTTAACACCTTTGGCAGCACATTGGCGAACGACATCAAGGGTTTTTGATTGAGGCACCAGCACAATGGCCAGATCCACCGGTCCGGGGATATCGGTGACACTGGGATAGGATTTGAGGCCGGCAATCTCGTCTGCCTGGGGATTGACCGGATATATTTGGCCGCTATAGCCCTGATCCAGCAGTGCCGTCAAAAAAACGCTGCCGGTTTTCAATCCCCGGGGCACACCGACGACTGCCACCGACCGGGAATTAAAAAGGTCGTCAATTTGTGTAATCAGATCCTGAGGAGATGTCATTGGGCCTCACGAATTTAGTTGATTGGGTTGATTAAGTTGATTGGGTTGATTAAGTTAATTGTGTTGATTGGGTTGATTTTGTTTATTAAGTTGATTGAGTTGATTGGGTTGATTAAGTTGATTCCTTTTTTCCAAGTAGGCGATATATCCATTTAGCATTTTATTAACTGTGTCCTTGCTTTGTAGACTTCTAAATCTTAAAATGATTTATAGCCCATCGCCAGTCGCCTTCTTCATTTTACTTAATCAACTATTCAACCTAATCAACCAGTCAACTTTTTTGATCTTAATCAACCAATAAACTTAATTAACTCAATCAACTTTAGTATCCTAATCAACTTTATTCAACTGATAATTTTGATCAATAAAGTGTTGCGTGACAATATATCAATCGTTTACTGGATAAAAATAAGGGATTAATTTCAATTCAACCGGTTTTTCTCTTGATCAAAATCAAAAAATCCAATATTTTTTTTCGTAACCGTTCAGGCTTCAGAGGTTCAGGGTCCCCTATGATTTTCTTTAATAAAGACAGAATACCTTAATTTTAGGCAATTTAGGCACTTTTGGCATTTTAGGCATTATCGTTTTATTTAGATATTGATTATAGTAGACTTGCCCTATGCCCTCTGCAGGAGAACTATTATGCAAGAATATACGATTTTTCCCCTGGTCGTCGGAATCAACGAAACCGATCAAGGCGTCATGACTTATCTGCGTGATTACGGCAAACGGATCTATCTTCCGATTTACGTGTTTTATCTGAGCGGCGGTGATAAGAACATCCTGGTGGACACCGGATTGGAACAGTTTATGGTACCGGACGGTGCTGAGGAACAATGCGGATTCAAAATTCTCGAATTCGAAGATGCCCTGGCCACCGTGGATTTAAAACCCGAGGATATCGATATTATTATTCACACCCACCTGCACAACGACCATTGCGAAAACGATTATAAATGCACCGGCGCTGAAGTGTATGTTCAGAAAAGCGAATACGAATTTATGCAAAATCCCCACCCGGTTGATCATCGCTATTACCCGGATGTCCTGGACGACAACAAGATCATTGAACTCGACGGCGATGCCAATATTCTGGAAGGAATTGATGTCATCCTTTCACCCGGGCATTCGGTCGGTGGACAGTCGGTTGCCGTCAACACGGCTGAAGGCCAAGCGATTATCACGGGTTTTTGCTGCAATGATAAGAATTTTCCATCAACCGGACCGGCCATTGCCCCCGGGGTGCATATCGACCTCATCGAGGCCTATGACTCGATCCAGAAAATCAGACAGATGGCGGATATTCTCATCCCGCTGCATGATTTGTCGATAGGGAAGCTAAAAAGTATTCCCTAACAGGCTAAAAAAAAATTACCACGGAATTACACGGAGTAACACGGAAAAAGAAAAATATTAAAAGTTCTTTTTGTTATCCGCCGCAGGCGGTTTAATAACTCTGTGTAACTCTGTGAAAAATCCGTGGTAGAAAAATAAATAAAATCAGACTCCATTCCGCTTAAAGATTTGAAGGGAGTGAGGTTTGAAATATTCACCACGGAAACGCACAGAATAAACACGGAAAAAGAAAAATAATTTGTTTC
>JAIVWA010000192.1:0-2914 GCA_049190255.1 Gammaproteobacteria bacterium
AATTTCGAATGACGATTGAATAATGAAGGAATCCTGTCGATTTTAATAAAACCTAAACAAAGCGATTCCCCGGCGCAAATCCTTTTTGGATCATGTAAATTACCGGGCGGGGATAAACCCCATAAGCGCTAAGTTATTTTTATTGACTTTTTATTAATATTAACATATGCTTCCACCAGATAACCTGGTGGAGGTAAAATACTATGTCAGAAGATTGGTCGCTTTTACTTTCCTTTTTCCCAAGTAATTGGATAGAGTTGGCCGGGCAAACCGGTGCCCTTAAAAAATTGCGCAAAGATAAAGATGTCGAAAATTTTTTAAGAACGCTCCTTCTGCACATCGGATGCGGTTACTCATTGAGAGAAACTGTCACCCGAGCCAAACTGGCTGGCTTGGCAGACATATCTGACGTTGCGTTGCTTGGCCGACTCAAGAAGGCTAAGGATTGGCTTCACAGCCTATGCGTCGTTTTATTTAACGAACAAGGCATTGGTTTGAGTAACAACCACGGCGGTTTTCAGGTGCGGCTTTTTGATGCCACAAATGTCAAAGAACCCGGTCGAACCGGAAGTCTATGGCGGATTCATTACAGTGTTCAACTGCCATCGTTGGCATGCGACTTTTTCAAAATAACTCCAACAAAGGGAAAAGGAACCGGTGAATCCTTTTTCCAATATTCCATAAAAGGCGGCGACTACATTATAGCCGATAGAGGCTATTCGACCGCCTCTGGTATCCATCATGCTGTCTCTAAAAAGGCCCATGTTATGGTCAGAGTCAACACGTCTAGTCTGCCAATTTGGGATGTGCAACAGCGACCAGTCGTATTGTTAGAATTCTTAGAGCCCCTTAAAAAACCTGGAGCTGTCAAATCGTTAAAAGTGTTAATACCAAGTCGTAAGGGCTCAACCGTCCAAGGAAGACTGTGTGTTATTCGTAAAAGCAATGCCGCAATCGAACTGGCTCACAAAAAGATTAAAACCAACGCCAGTAAAAAGGGCACTGTCATAAAGCCCGAAACTCTGGAATACGCTAAATACGTAATCGTTTTTTCAACTTATCCTGAAGATCGTTTTTCAGACCTTGAGATATTGGACTGGTATCGTTGTCGGTGGCAAGTAGAGCTTGTTTTTAAAAGATTTAAATCCATTGCCCAACTAGGCCACCTTCCCAAGCATAGCGATGATAGCTCCAAAGCATGGTTATATGGCAAATTATTTGTAGCCTTAGTAACCAATAAACTGATAAATTATGCAACTAGTGTTTCCCCCTGGGGATACATCTTGGAAGAAAACTCGCCCGCAAAGCGCCTGGCGTGAATTCGGTTTTGCTTATAGTCAGGTCAAGCGTGCAATCGAGCCGCACTTGCCAATGGAAGAAATGATTGCACGTTGGAACGAAATTTCAAAATTACTTTCTGAACCTAAACGAAGACGTAACAATCAGTTATCACAATATTTTCAAGCGTAAAAATAGGGTTAAAATAACTTAGCGCTTATGGGGGACACCCCCCGCACCCCCCGGTTTAAATGTTATTTATTTTAATTTTTTTACCATACAAGGCGGACTGCCCATTTTAGTCCGCCTCAGGCGGATAAACGTTTAAAGGAGACAGAAACAACCATGAGGAATATGAACTAATAAACTTTTGGGCACAAAGCTAATAATTGGCAAAAAGTTCACCTGATAAAGCAAAAATGGAGAAAAAATGGTTAGTGCAATTGTAATGGCCGGTTATAACAATAAGCGGGAAGTAAAACGTTACAGCCGTATCGTGGCGGAACATTACGGAGAGAAATTTATAGAGACGGGCTACAAGCCATTGCGAGAATTTTCGTCTGTTAAAAACGGCAGGCAAGTCCGCAAGCCCCTGATCCAATATACTCTTGAAAAACTTTTTGCAAACGAATTCATTGATGAAATCGTGATCGTCGGCCACCAGATGCTGCTCGAGCAAAGGCTGGGCGAATTTATTCAACAATTTGAAAAGCCCTGCTGCATCGTGAACCAGAGCTCAAAAATACCGGAGGATGTTATTCGCCGTTTCAATATTGTCAGCCGAAAAGTTAAACACACCTCCATCGCAGGGAATTTGATCAAAGGTTACGCGGCCAGCAAGGCCTGCCAGGAAAAGAAACATGCATTATTTGTGGCCTCGGACTCGCCCTTGACGACCAACGAATTTGTTAATCGTTTCCTGGAGGTGGGGCAGCAGTTCAAGGATAAGGCGGCTATCACTATCCCGGCCATACTGATTAGTGAAGGAAAGGATATGCTTGGCAGACCGCCTTTGCGCCTGATCAATGATTCTTCGTTTAAGCTCAGCGATAAAAAAGACGGATACGGCCGACAGGGTTTTCGACTTTCCGCATTGATCTTTGCCAATCCGCATATGTTTGATATTAATACGGCCAACACGGCCTACAACCTTCGCAAATGCCTGAACCCGACGGTGCAACTAAAACTCTTCCAGATTACCCGCAGCCTGGGCTATCCGAATGTATATTCAAAGTATTTTTTGAGAAAGGATTTGAGTATCAAAGAAACCGCGAATATCCTGGGGGCCTTTTTCAACGGCCGGCTGGAACTAATTCCCATGACGGGCGTAGAAGCAACCTATGATTATGACGGAACCGATCAGGAGTATCGCATGATAACCAAGGTGCTCAAAGCAAATGAAGGAAACAAGTCTTAACAACCTGCAATCCGGATTAAATGATAGAATTTCGGCATCTTCAGCTGCTTTTTCGATTTTATATTATCCTGCCCCCAACTTCGGATGTATTCCTGTAACATCTTGATCTTATTTGTGAACCCATTCTCCAGGCGCCAATACGGATCGCATGTCCCGGCTTCCCTGCCGTTAGATAACATTTTGGTCATCTGGCCGTCATCTGGCCGTTAACTTTATGGT
>JAIVWA010000192.1:2924-7901 GCA_049190255.1 Gammaproteobacteria bacterium
CATAAGCCGCCGGCATCGATCAGATTTGCACCCTTGATACATGCCCTCGCGGTAACGGTAGAACCTCTTAAATTCTCACCGGCATAGCCGGTGGCTTATGAATTGAGTTAGATAACATTTTGGTCATCTGACCGTCATCTGGCCGTTAACTTTATGGTTTAAGTTCTGTCCAGGACAAAGCCAATATAGGCCAACTAAAAGACAGGGAGGAAAAAAATGAAACAGACATTTAAATTTACACGGTACCTGGTCGTTATGGTAATGATCGGACTTTTACTGGGCTCCGGTCTTCCAATGGCAACAGCAGCCAAAAATGCGCCGGTTCGAATGGTACCCCAAAATTTCAGCGCCCTGGCTGAAACCGTCAGCCCGGCAGTGGTTCACATTCGGGTGGTCAAAACCGTTAAAAGCAAGGGCCCCGCCTTGGGTCCTTTCAACCGAAATCCGTTTGGTGATAACGAACAGTTCCGGGATTTCTTCGGCCACCGTTTCGGCCCGCAGCGTCGACCGGAATTTAAACAACCGGGTCTCGGTTCCGGTTTCATCATCGATAAGGCCGGTTACATTGTCACCAACAATCACGTGGTGGATGGTGCCGACTCGATCAAAGTCATCCTCAAAGATGAAACCGAATACAACGCCGAGGTGATCGGGCGCGATCCGGTGACCGATATCGCTTTGATCAAGATCGAGGCCAAACATGATCTTCCCTCAGTTCCCCTGGGAAGCTCCGACAATTTGAAAGTTGGTGAATGGGTGACGGCCATAGGCAGCCCTTTTGGGCTGCAGTATACCGTGACCGCCGGTATCGTCAGCGCCAAGGGCAGGGTCATCGGTTCCGGTCCCTATGACGATTTTATCCAAACCGATGCCTCCATTAACCCCGGCAACAGCGGTGGCCCCCTGATCAATATGCAGGGTCAAGTCGTCGGTATCAACACCATGATCATCGCCGGCGGTCAGGGAATCGGTTTTGCCATTCCCATCGATCTTGCCAAGGGCATCGTCACCCAGCTAAAAACCAGCGGTCAAGTCACCCGTGGCTGGTTGGGGATAACTATTCAGGATCTCAAAGGCCAGCTGGCCGAATATTATGGGGTTAGCGGCAAAACCGGGGTGCTTGTTGCCAGCGTTGTGCCCGGGGATCCAGCAGATCAGGCCGGAATTCAACCCAAAGATATCATTACGGAAATCAACGGTGAAAAGGTGACCACCAGCCGCGATCTGACCAAACTGGCCGCCAAGCTGGGTGTCGGAGATACAGCCAGGGTGACGATATTGCGAAACGGCAAATCAAAGACCCTCGAAGTCCAAATCGGCAAAAGGCCGATGACCATGGCTTCCGCTTCCGAAAGTCGCCAAAAGGAAAAACAGGGCGAATACGGCTTTAAGGTAACCGATTTAACCCCGGAGATAGCCCGACGTTTCAAGATTGAAGAAACATCAGGCGTCATCGTGGTGGGTGTTGTACCCAACAGTCAGGCGGATACGGCCGGGGTCCAGCAAGGAGACCTCATCATCGAAATCAATCACAAAGATATTGGATCAGTGAAAGATTTCAAGGCCTTGATCGACCAACCGAATAAGGCGGACGGAATCAATCTGCTCGTCAAACGCCTGAATGCCGGTTTGATGGTAATTCAGCTGGTATAAGGATAAACCAGGTTCTGGGTTCAGGGGTTCAGAGGTTCAGGGTTCAGAGGCTCTGGGGTTCAGGGTTCAGAGGCTCTGGGTTCAGAGGTTGATCCCCCCATGGTATTAATCCCTTGGAACCAACGACCACCTGAGAAGCAGGTGGCTTGAACTTGCCTATCGGGTTTTCGGCCATAGGCCGAAAAGACAAGAGGACGTCAGCGCTCTTATCGTTGAACTTGCAGCCGGGTGCGTAGCACCCGGTTTGTAAGGCAAGAATCAACGGCTTAGGGAAAAAGCGAGAAGCGCTTAACCCAGAACCCCTGAACCTCTGAACCCTGAACGGTTACATCAAAGCTTTACTTTTATCATTGATGAGTTATAATATTAAGATTAAACTCGGTAATTTTTTAATTGGGTGTAACGATTCTATGAGATTTCTTCTTTACAATATACGGTATGCGGCAGGTATTGGCAGACACTTTCATTTTCCGGTGCCCTATAGCGGCTATTTCAAGAACACCAACGGCAATATGAAAAAAATTATGGATTTCATCGGATCGGTCAATCCGGATATTATTGGATTGATCGAAGTGGACGGCGGGTCATTTCGTTCCAAAAAAAACAACCAGGCGGAAGCCATCGCCTGGGAATTGCAGCACGATCATGTCTACCGGTCAAAATACCCCACAACTTCCGTGGCACATAAGTTGCCCTTGCTGAACAAACAGGGTAATGCCATTTTGACCAACCAGGAAATTATTTCCCAAAAATTTCATTACTTCCGGGAAGGTGTCAAGCGTCTGGTGATTGAACTGGAACTGGCCGATTTTTCCGTGTTTCTGGTGCATCTGTCAATTAAATTCCGCCATCGTCAATACCAGCTGCAGGATCTGCACAACATGGTAAAAATGGTCGAAAAACCCGTCATTGTGGCCGGCGATTTCAATGTTTTGCGGGGCAACCGGGAACTTCAATTGTTTCTGGCCGCCACCGGGTTAAAAAGCGCCAACAGCAACGGGCAGCCTTCTCACCCCAGCCGGGCCCCGCGCCGGCAACTCGATTACATCTTTCACAGTCCGGAAATAAATATTACCGATTTTCAAATCCCCCGGGTTAAATTTTCCGACCATACCCCCCTGGTTTGCGAATTTGATATCGCCGCATAAATAAACGGGATTATAACCAATAATAAGATAAACCGAGGGTTACCTAAAATCCAAGGGTCTATTGATCATGGAGTACTGGAGCGATGGAGTATTGGAGTATTGTAAGAAGGTAGCCGGCTTTTCAACCATTACTCCAATACTCCAACACTCCAACACTGCAAAATTAATCTGAAAGCACAATCCCATGGTAGATTAGCCTTCATACAATACAGCTAAAATGGTGGCTTTGCCGCTCTTGGCCGCAATGTGATGCGGGGTGGTGGATAGATAGTAAGCCGTGTCGCCCGGCTCCAGTTCGAAAGAATCCTCTGCAATTTCCAACACCACCACACCGTCCAGCACGAAAATGAATTCTTCGCCCTCGTGCACGGATATCTCTTTTTCGGGGACTTCCTCAAGCTGGACAATCACTGCCTCCATGTGACGGCCCTTAACATCGGGAGCAAGGCTTTTATAGATATAGACCTGCTTTTTGCCTGTTTGAGAAGTGGAGCGGGATACGGTTCGACGTTCATCTTTACGGGTAATCGAGTACAGTTTGTCGCCAACACCTGAGACCAGTCGGCCGAAGGCACTGTCCAGCGCTTTGGATAATTTAATCACAGTGCCTAGCTGGGGTTGGGCTTCATTTTTCTCCAGACTCGACAAAAACTCAACTTCAAATCCGGTCAGACTGGAAAGCTCTTCCAGCGACAAACCCTTTTCTTCTCTTAATTTTCGGATGCGTTCACCGATGCTTTCCATTCCCTTTTTGGGTTCCGCCGGAATGTCACCGGTCAAATCCGCGAAAAAATCGATATTCAAGAATCCCTTGCGATCTTTTGCTTCCATTTTATCTCCTCTAAATTATTTTTTCGTATTGATGGTGTCGAACATTTAAAACTGTAGACTGATTCTTAAACCGTGTGCAACGTACTTACTATCACAAAAAATAATTTAATGGTTTTTCATTGCCATCCACAGTAGACAGTAGGGCGGCCACCGCGCCGGCCTCAGGTAACCATTAACATATAACTAATAACAAATAATTGGGCCTTGCCCAATTATTTACAGGCACTTGGCACCTATATGCCTGGCAATAACAATCCGTTGAATTTCGGATGTCCCTTCACCGATATCCAGCAATTTCTGGTCCCTGTAAAAACGCTCCACATTGTATTCTTTCATCAGTCCGTAACCCCCGTGCAGCTGGACGGCATGGTTGGCACAGCGATACATCACTTCCGAGCAATAAAGTTTGCCCATGGCGGCTTCCTTGGAAAACGGCATGTCATTGTCCCGCAGCCAGCAGGCTTTGTAAAGGAGCAGACGGGCGCATTCGATTTCCATGGCCATGTCGGCCAGTTTAAACGCACTGGCCTGAAAGGTGGCAATGGGTCGGCCGAACTGTTCACGCTCGTTGCTGTATTTTAGTGCCATGTCAAGGCATCCCTGGGCTCCGCCAAGGCCCATGGCCCCGATGGACAGTCTGCCGCCGTCCAGGGTTTGCATCATCTGATGAAATCCACTTCCCCTTGGGCCGAGGAGGTTTTCCCTGGGTACCCGGCAATCCTCAAAATACAGCTCACTGGTATTGGAAGCCCGCCACATCATTTTATCGTGCATCACCTTGGCGGTATACCCCGGCGTTCCTGCTTCGACGATTATACAGGAAAGCTCGGGTCGACCATCATCCCGGACGCCGGTACGGGCCAGAACGGTCGACCCAGTTGTAATATCAGTTGAGGCATTGGTAATAAAAATCTTGCTCCCATTAATGACCCACTCATTACCGTCTAACACCGCAGTTGTTGCACTGTTGGCTGCATCCGAGCCGGCGTTGGCTTCGGTCAAACCAAAACCCCAGAGTGCCTCCCCGCTGCAAAGCTTCGGTAAATACTTTTTCTTTTGGGCTTCATCGCCGAAATAATAAAGCGGCCCGATGCCTAACGAATTTTCGGCTGCGACGGTGGCCGCGTGAGACCCATCGACCCGAGCGATTTCTTCCACCGCGATGATATAGGACAGGTAATCCATGGCTTGCCCACCGTATTGGTCAGAAACAAAAATGCCGAATAGACCGAGCTCTGCCATTTTCTGCATGGTTTCGTATGAAAACTCCTCCTTTTCGTCCAGCTCTCCGGCAACCGGCTTAATCTCCTTTTCAGCAAAACTGCGTACCGAATCCCTTAAAATC
>JAIVWA010000193.1:0-7878 GCA_049190255.1 Gammaproteobacteria bacterium
TCATATCCCCGGGCCCAGGTCAAGATCTGAATGGTATCCGCCCGATTCATTCTGCGCAGCATTTCGCGCACGATTTCCATGGAGGATCCGGTGAGCGTGCCATGTTTGACGAAATTAAACGGCGGGCTATTTTCGCTGATGATCGTCAAATCCTGGGCGCCAACCACGGCAGGCAGCAGCAGAATCAATAAGATGCCAATGGCAAATTTAAATCTCAAATTGACCTCCCTTGACAAAAAGATTGAGGTAGACTATTTCAGCACCGCCGCTGGACTGAACTGCGGTCAGCCTAATCGAAAAAGAACCTCTGAAAAGCGAATATCGCATATCGAATATTGATGGACTCGTAAAAAGTCAAAATTCCCCCAAATCAACTTTGTAACTAGTTGAATTTATTGGGTGCAAAATCGGCAAAATAGTGATTTTCAGACTTTTTACGAGACCGTCAATATTGATGACGCTACGCTTTATCGATTTTAAAACAAGCGAATCACGCTGAAGACGTGATCTAAAGACCCATAATTTCGAAGGGTAGCTTCGCTTTGCTCAATCTTTTTTATAAAATAGACCCAATACATTATTCGATGTTGCACGTTGGACGTTGGACGTTCCATGTTCGATGTTCAATAGTTTCTTTTTTGATCAAACTGGCAGCTTCACCGCCGGCGGCTGGGCTGACACCAGTTATTCTCTTGCCACAATCGCCCCTTTGGGGCAAACATTCAGACATACCCCGCAATCGGTGCACAGGATACGATCGATGCTGACATATTTTTCATCTTGGGCCTCATCTTCATGAAAAATAAGGGCCGGGCACTCAAATTGCTTGATACAAAATGCGCAGCCGTCACAGTCTTCGGTGACTTCCACCGGTATATGTTCAGTGGTCTCACCTTTTCTTGCCAGATCGATAACGCACGGATATCTCGATATCACAACGGCCGGTCCGGTCTCACGGCTGTATTGTACGGCATCCTTCATTAAATCTATGAATTCATTTAGCTGGTAGGGATTGCCTGTCTTGCAATATTTTACCCCACAGCCGCGAACCAGGGATTCAATGTCCACCGCTTCGAGGGGCTCACCGCAGGCGCCGCGTCCGCTGGTCGGTGTCGGTTGACTTCCGGTCATGGCTGTCGTTCGGTTGTCCAGAATAACCAATACAAATTTAACCTTTTGAACCACCGCATCGATGAGTGGCGGAATCCCGGCATGGAAAAAAGTAGAGTCACCGATGGTGGCCACAATGTCCGGACGTTTTTCTTCGTTTTTATAGGCCTGATAAAAGCCGGAAGCCTGGCTGATAGCAGCTCCCATGCAGAGCACGGTATCAACCGCCCCCAGATTCAGACCCAGCGTGTAACAGCCGATGTCGCTGGTGTATATTCCCTTGCGAGCAGCCTTTTTAATGGCAAAAAAGCTGGCCCGGTGCGGACATCCGGCACACAGGGTTGGACGCCGACCCGTTACAAACGGTATTTCATGTTTGGGGGATTCCACCCCGCAGAACTTGCCGATGATTTCCTGAATATCCTCGGGATAAAGCTCTCCAACGCTGGGTACGGTATTTGATACCCGACCTTTGACACGGTGTCGATCGGCCAGCTGCATTTCGATAACACCCATGGTTTCTTCAATGACTAGTATTTCGTCGTAAGATTCAATCCAATGGGAGATAAAATCGCTGTGCAAAGGAAAGGGTTGAATTACCTGATAAAAAGGAATTGCCTGCCAGAGGTCCAGCTCTTTTAGAATTTCCCGGGTATGAGCGGCTGCAACGCCGGAGGAGATAATCGCTTTCGGTCCTGACGCATCAGGATTGAGGCGCAGCGGTTGGGTCGGTTCGTGCCGGGCCATGCCAGTCAGTTTTTCTTCCACCTCCTTGTGCAAATGAAACCGGAATCTTGGCGTTGCCGCCCAGCGGGAGGGATCTTTTTCGAATTTAACTTCCCGGTCATTCGGCCGAATTTTTTCCAGTAACACGTCCTGACGGGAGTGACAAACCCGGGTCGTCGGTCGCAGCATCACCGGAGATTTAAAGGCTTCGGAAAGTTCATAAGCCAGGCCGATCATCTCTTTGGCCTGATGGGGCGTGTCCGGATCCAGGACCGGAATTCTGGCCATCATGGCCATAAACCGGCTGTCCTGCTCGGTTTGAGAAGATATGGGCCCGGGATCGTCGGCACTGATCACGACAAATCCGCCTTTTATCCCCATATAAGCAGCACTCATCAATGGATCGGATGCCACGTTCAAGCCAACCTGTTTCATACTGACCGCCGTGCGCAATCCGGTCTGGCAGCCGGCATAAGCGATCTCAAAAGCGGTCTTCTCGTTTATGGCCCACTGGGTATGCATGGAAATATTATTTTCTTTTTGAAAGAAAGCCACAGCGGACAGTATTTCGGAAGCCGGGGTGCCCGGATAAGAAGTCGCAATGGCGCATCCGTTTTCAACCAGTCCACGGGCGATGGCTTCGTTGCCCAGTAACAATCTACGTTCAATCAAAATTTGCCTCCATATTTAGCTCTGTTATGAATAGAATTAGACTGAAGAGCATTTAAGTTATTTAAGGAATGGATTCTATTTTAAGTTTTAATTTTCTTGACAGGATTAACAGGATTTTTAGGATTTTTTCCCCAGGCTTTCCAGATGAAAGCCTGGAAACCCCAATCGCCTTCGCGATGAATAATACTATGCGATAAAGTTCAAATAAATAATGTAGATTTGAGGCTAATTTTGAGAATATAGCTAACCCAATAAAATATTTATTTCCGACGCAGTCGGATTGAGCTTCCTCATTTTCTTCAGGAAAATGAGGAACTAAAAAGATCCCGTTAATCCTGTAAATCCTGTCAAAAAAAAGATTTAAAATAGAATCCATTCATCTTTAAGTATTATCTGTGATTTTTGTTAAAGTTCGAATGCCCTCACACTGATGATTAACGGCAACGCTGCGAGCTTGTCCATCACGTCATCCGGGATAGGATCACCGGTCCGCAAAAAAATCATGGTCTTATCCCCGCCCTCTTCCTGGCCGACCCTCATTCTGCTGATATTAATTTTATGATCGCCCAGCAGGTTTCCAATGCTGCCGATGGCTCCCGGCTTGTCGTGGTTGTGAATTAATATGAAACGATCATGGGGGTGCAGTTCGAGCCGAAAATTATTAATATTGACCACTCTCGGATCCTTTTGCCCGAATATGGTTCCGGCCACTTTACTCTTGCCGTCATCATAATAGGCCTTGACGGTAATCAGGTTGATGAATTCATCCGCTTCGGGAATCGTGGTTTCGGTAACCTTTATGCCCCTTTCTTTGGCCAGGACTTGGGCATTGACAAAATTCACATCATCTTTGACCATCGGGGTTAACAGCCCCTTTAATACCGCTGTTGTCAGCGGTGACAGATCAAGATCCTGGAAATCCCCGGCATATTCAATCACAACTTCCTTTACCGGGCCGGCCGCAAGCTGGGCCAGCAGACAGCCCATGCGGTCGGACAGGGTTAACAGCGGTCCGATCTTTTCAAGCAATTCACCGGTTACGGCCGGCACATTCACCGCATTAATAATGGTGCCGCCTTTGAGATAGGCGATAATTTGCTCGGCCACCTGCACCGCCACGTTGGTTTGCGCTTCCAGGGTGGAAGCCCCGAGATGCGGTGTGCAGATCACCCGGTCGACTTCAAACAGGGGGCAGACCCCAGGCGGTTCGTTTTCAAAAACATCCAGGGCGGCACCGGCAACCTTGCCGGACAGCAAGGCCTGGTTTAGATCGGCCTCATCTACGATACCGCCGCGGGCACAGTTGATAATCATAACGCCGTCCTTCATTTTTTCGAAAGCGGCCTTGTTAAGTAATCCGGTGGTCTCCTTTAATTTGGGAACATGCAAAGTTATATAATCCGCGCGGCGGTATAACTCATCCAGCGAAACCGGTTCAAAACCGGCTTTTTCGATTTGCTCAGGGGCAACAAAAGAATCATGTACAATCACCCGCATTTTCAGGCCCCGGGCCCGATCGGCAACGATAGACCCGATTTTCCCAAGCCCGATGACACCCAACACCTTATTGAAAACTTCCCTTCCCTGCAGTTTTTTCTTTTCCCAGAGTCCTGACTTCAACGTCGAAGTGCCCCAGGGGATGTTGCGGGTTAAGGCCATCATCATGGCGATGGTGTGTTCGGCGGTGGTGATGACATTGCCGGTGGGAGTGTTCATAACGACAACACCCCGTTTGGTTGCCGCGGGAATATCAACATTATCCAGACCGATACCGGCCCGGCCGACGACCTTCAGCGCCTTGGCCGCCTCAAGGATTTCCTCCGTCACCTGGGTTGCGCTGCGGATAACCAGGGCATCATATTCTCCAATGATACTTTTGAGCTCATCGGGTGCCAATCCGGTTTTGACATCCACCCCCAGGCCGGGTTCTTCTTGAAACATTTTAATTCCGACTTCCCCGAGAACGTCGCTGACTAAAACCTTCATGATATCCTCCAAGAAAAAACGTTGGCCTTTTAGCAGAATAAGTCCCGTTAAAAGGCCAACGTCGAATCCGTGTAACGATTTTGTAGTGGAAAAGTCACAGAGCCGCTCAGCTATTGCGTTTCCTGGCCTGTTCAATCAATTCGACCAGGCTGGTGACCTTGGGTTTGGGACGAGCCTCCATCACACGATTGAATTGATCTTCAGGCAAATTGTCTTTCAAATACTGCACCACATCGAAGTGCTCCCACCAGCAATCCAAAATCTTAAAACAGGGCTGCTGGTCGTCACCGCAGATTTCACAATAATTGAACGGTACGGGGTTGCCCAGTCTGGGGCAACGCCGTACCAGACGATCCTGTTTATCATTCATAATGCATCCAAATTAAAGGATACTATACGTTTTTAATGATTTCCGGTTTGGGATACTGCTCGAGCACCTTTTCCGCTTCGGCGATGTCCTCGGCCGGAAAATCATAGTTGACAAGTGAACCGGAGAGGTATTTGTCATAAGCCGCAAGGTCGATCAGGCCGTGTCCGCTAAAGTTAAAGAGAATCACTTTTTCTTTGCCTTCCTCTTTGGCTTTTTTGGCTTCGGACACCACGCAGGCGAGGGCGTGGTTGGTTTCCGGAGCGGGGATGACGCCCTCGGTTCTGGCGGCGAGCATGCCGGCCTCGTAAGTGGGAACTTGGCTAAAGGCCTGGGGTTCTAAAATACCGTCCACGATCAATTGGCTCACTGTCGGCGCCATGCCGTGATAGCGCAATCCACCGGCGTGCAAAGGCGGAGGCACAAAGGTGTGTCCCAGACTGTGCATCGGCAGAAGCGGCGTATAGCCGGCCACATCTCCGTGGTCGTAGGCAAACGGCGCCCGGGTCATCGTCGGGCAGGCTTCCGGTTCCACCGGATAGATGGCGATATCTTTGCCGTTGATTTTGTCATAGACAAATGGAAAGGCCAGGCCGGCAAAATTGCTGCCGCCGCCGGCGCATCCGATAATAACATCCGGATACTCGCCAATTTTTTCCAGTTGCTTCTTGGCCTCGAGACCGATGATGGTCTGATGCAGCATGACAAAATTGAGCACGCTGCCCAGAGAATAGCGGGTCTCACCCGACTCATCGGAAACCGCCGCCTCAACGGCTTCGCTGATGGCAATCCCGAGGCTGCCCGGGGTGTCCGGATCTTTTTCGAGGATCGCACGACCGGCTTTGGTCTCTGAACTGGGGCTGCCAACACAATTGGCCCCCCAGGTGTTCATCATGGATTTACGGTAAGGCTTCTGGTCAAAGCTGATTCTGACCATGTAGACCTTGCACTCAAGCCCATACTGGGAGCACGCAAATGCAAGCGCGCTGCCCCACTGCCCGGCACCGGTTTCAGTGGTCAACTTCTTAATACCGAACTCTTTGTTGTAGTAGGCCTGGGCCACCGCCGTATTGGGCTTGTGGCTTCCGGGAGGACTGACACCCTCATATTTGTAATAAATTTTAGCCGGCGTATCCAGGGCCTTTTCCAGGGCATAGGCCCTGATGAGAGGGCTTGGTCGCCAAATTTTTAAAACGTCCAGCACGCCTTCCGGAATATCGATCCATCTCTCGGTGCTAACTTCCTGCTCGATGAGATTCATCGGGAAAACCGGTGCCAAATCTTCCGGACCGATGGGGTTTCCGTCCGGACCCAGCGGCGGATTCATTTTAATGTCCGCGAGAATGTTGTACCATTGGCGTGGCATCTCATCTTCGGTTAAAAAAATTTTTTTTGTTGCCATAGAGCCCTCCTTGCTGTTGAATTAAGGTTAGAAAGACGAAACAAATTAAGATCACCAAAGTCTAAATTTTAAGTAAAAACAATAACTTAAAATCATGAAGGCCGTTCATTAATTGCCTTGACTTCAATCTGTATACGGTATACACAACTTAGTCAAGTAAATTATCAGACAAAAGAAAGGTACCCCAACCATGGCAAAGAAAACCAATCTTTACAGTACGGCACACAATCCATTACTCATCCAAACCGACCGGCCGTTACCGGAGGAAATCGCGGTCATCGGCGCCGGTACCATCGGACCGGACATCGGCTACTACCTGAAGAGTGCCATGCCGGAATGCAGGCTTTTTCTGGTCGATGTCGTCGAAGAACCGCTAAAGAGCGCCGAACAACGGATTATCGGCTACTCCCGCAAAGCGGTTGATAAAAAAAAGATGAAACCGGAAAAGGCCGCCGTGGTCCTGGAAAATATTGTTTATACCACTGACTACCAAAAAATTAAAAATTGCCAACTGGTCATTGAAGCCGCCACCGAAGATATCCCGCTCAAACAAAAAATATTTGCTATGATTGAGGATATTGTCAGCGAGGATACCATCATTACCTCCAATACCAGCTCGATTCCGGCGGATCGATTATTTTCAAATATGAAAAAGCCGGGAAGAACCTCTGTTACCCATTTTTTTGCCCCCGCCTGGCGCAGCCTGCCGGTGGAGGTCATCTCCTGGGAAGGCGGCAGCCGGGAGGTGCTGGATTATCTGTTCTGGTTTTTTGCCAAAACCGGCAAAGCGCCGATAATCACCGACAATGCCATCTGTTTTGTGCTGGACCGCATATTTGACAATTGGTGCAATGACTCCGCCTACCTTCTGGACAGCGCCACGGCCAGCCAGATTGACAAAGTGGCCGAAGAATTTGTTTTCGCCGGGCCGTTTTTTGTTTTGAATATGGCCAACGGCAACCCGATCATCATCGAGACCAATACCCTGCAGATGGAGGAAGGCGCCCATTACAAACCAGCGCCCATACTGGCGTCGGTAAACCGCTGGCTGACCCATCGCCCCGGGAGCCCGGTAGATGTCAGCGACAACATTAAAAGCACGGTACGGGACCGGTTGCTGGGGATTCTGTTTTCCCAATCATTCGACATCATCGACCGCGGCATCGGTACCGAGGCAGACCTCAATTTCGGCTGCCAGGTAGCCCTGGGATTCAAAAAAGGACCGTTGGATCTCATGCGCGACCTGGGAGAAGAAGAGGTCAACCGCATTATGGAAAAATTTCAAAAAGAAAGGCCGGGATTCCCGCAACCATCGCAGCCGGTTGCCGATTACCAGGATTTTAACCGCTTTATTCTGGTGGATGACTTGGAGGGGATCAAAATTATCACCATCCGGCGGCCCCAGGCCATGAATGCCCTCAACGATGAACTGACCGATGAGATCCTGGGGGTTTTAAAAAAGTTTGCCGATGATCCGGCCGTCAAAGGCTTTATCATTACCGGATACGGCACCGCGGCCTTTTCGGCCGGGGCGGACATCGGAAAATTCCCCTCCATGCTGGGAGATCCGGATGCTTCGGCCCAGTATGCCCGGGACTGCGCCAAGGTGCAAACT
>JAIVWA010000194.1:0-1883 GCA_049190255.1 Gammaproteobacteria bacterium
TTCCTAATTCCGAATTCGAACACCTCTGACATCTGTCATCTGTCTTCTGTCTTCTGTCCTCTGACATCTGTCTTCTGACATCTTCTGTCATCTGATCTCATTCATAAGTTAGAACGCGAATCACACCCATGGTGCCACTATCATCCGTGGTGCAGGCGTCGCTGACGGAAATCACTTTTTGCACCTTGTTCTCTTCGATGAACTTATTGACCATATCATCCAGACCTTCAATTTCTTTTCTGGCATGAAATATTTTTAACGAACTCGCAAATGTTTTGACTTTAACCATGGCATAGCCTCCTTACTGGTCTCTGGCCTCTGGTAACTGCGAGCTTGAGAACGGCAGCCAGACTCCAGAAATTTGTTTGACCTAGCATTTAAAAAAATTCTATGAAAGAAGCTAAGTCGCCTTTAGCGTTTTTCAAGCTATATATAACTGATCGGCTCCAATCCCTTCCGCTTCCGCACGGCTTCCAGAAGGCCCACCGTTCCCGTCATCATATTGTCTCCAAAGGGTGCACCATATTCAATCGGCAATTGCGATGCTGCAACCAGTCGACGTTTGGGGCCGGTGGCAATGATGGCTTCAACAGTATCAAACCCGAAAGACTTGCGCACAAAAGCGCCATGCCCGCCTTCACTGAGAATCCGGGCCTGTTCTAATTTCCCCTCACATAGATCCACCATTAGCTGCTCTAACCGCGCAAGGGTGATATCGCTGGTGTGGTACTCAAAAAACCCGGCGATCTCGTCACCGAGCATGGCGGCACCGACCGTGTGCGATGTTGCCACGTCCAGTATCATAACGTGTTGCTTTTGTTTCGCGAGAATATCCATTGAACCGCCGAGCATGGCGGCCATTCCGCTGTCCATGACATAAACTTCCGCGGTGGGAAAAGACCGGGCGCTTTGAGCAAGAGAACGCAGGCGGTTTAGGGCTTGCGGGACCTCATCGGCCTCAAAGAGCAGCGTATGCGGATACGGATTTTTCTCAAGCAATTCGGTGAACATGTTATGGCGAAAATCCAGATGTGATTCGCCCGGCGGCGGAACCCCATGGTCCTGTCCACACACGACGACGGCCTCAAATTCGAAAGGAACGCCGAATCCTTTAACAATCCGCCGGAGACGTTCAGCCTCGAGATCTTCCAGGATCAGAGAATGATATTTTTTGTCCCGGCGAAAATCTTCGGCCTGGTCGTCATCAACGACTTTGATTCCCCAGGACCTCACTTTTTCAAGGTCGTGATGAAGCGTGACTGCCGCTGAAGAGGACATCACGACTTCGGCCCGTTTGGCCCGCTGCATTAAGACCCCGGTAATCGGCCCACCTCCCATTTCACACCCGGTCACTATCAGGTCCCCCGGAATAGCAGCCGCCATTTCAGCAATATATCTCACCGGAGATTTCACCACGGCCTTGTAATGCAGGTCGGCTTCCGTGTCGTAGCAAAGAACATCCATGGTGCCGGCACCGATGTCCACCATCAAAAAGCGCATTCTTGGGTTTCTCCTTACTTTGAACTACTTCTTTCTGACGAAACTAATAAGTACAATCGCAACAGCGCTCATCATAACATTAATGCTAAATGCATGAAAACGCCAAGGGCATCCCGCAAAATCCCCTTCACCCAGTGAAATGTTCGTTTTTCTACCACATAAAATTCTGATTTACGAGGACGAGCACGAGGACGAGGACGAAAAGAATCAGATTAGATCACATGCATACGCACTGCGCCCCCAACCATATACCTTCAACCTTCTACCCTCTACCACTTCGCTTAAGCTGGGCTTTTCGAGTTCCGCTTCACCCTATGCCCTGCGCCTTGTGCCTTTAGTCTGACACCTGACACCTGAAACCTACCTAAACCTGGTATTCGCGA
>JAIVWA010000194.1:1893-7057 GCA_049190255.1 Gammaproteobacteria bacterium
GGAAGCGAGCTCGGAAAGGCCGGAGGCCGCATTCCGAATTCACACTTGTATAGTCTCACCCCTTTTGGGAACGACCACTGAGACGCCGTCATTTTTCAATTCTTCCGCAAATGCAAGGGTTTGTTCTTCTTCGCCGTGAACCAGGGCGACCTTTTTTACATTCAAATTGGATTCAAGCAAAAAGCGGCGCATCTCATTTTTGTCCCCGTGGGCACTGAATCCTCCTATGGTAACGACGTGCGCTTTGAGCGGGTACTCTTTGCCGAGAATTTTTACCAGAGGCGGCTCGCCTTTTCGACCGGATTCCGCGTAGGCGGTTCCGCGTTCGAAGATCCGCCGGCCCAGTGTGTGCTGCGCCATATAACCGACCAGGAGGACGGTGTTCTTTTTATTATGAATTTTGTACCGCAAATGATGAAGAATACGACCGGCCTCACACATCCCCGAGGCCGAGATGACAATATGCGGTTTTTGCTCCTTGTTAAGCGCGATCGACTCTTCAACCGATTCGACAAAATGAATTTTGTCGGATTGAAACGGATTTTTTCCCTGTTTGAGAAACGCCTCATGGGTTTCCTGATCATAGACCTCAGGGTGCTCCCCGAAGACACGGGTGATCTTGGTGGCCAGAGGGCTGTCAACGTAGATTGGAAGGCGGGGCACCTCATTTTCATCATAAATCTCGTGCAGGAAATATAGAATCTCCTGGGTGCGACCGAAAGCAAATGACGGGATCAATATCGACCCACCCCGTTTGTGAGTATCTGCCAGAACTTGCTTGAGTTTGGGTTTTAAGTCGACGACCGGCTCATGAACCCGACCGCCATAGGTGCTTTCCATGAGCAGCAAATCAACATTACGGTCCTGCTCATCAAAGTCCAGGGTCGGATCATCAATGATCGGTTTGCTAAATCGTCCCAGGTCACCACTAAATCCAATGGTGTACTGACGACCATTTTCCCTCGCCCGGATGATCGTAACGGCAGACCCAAGAATGTGACCGGCGTCGTATAAGGTACAGGTCATGTCCTTTCCAATGGACACCGGGTGGCGATAAGGAAAACCATCAAAGTAGGTAAGCGCTTCCTGGGCGTCTTCCATGGTGTAAAGCGGTCGAACACCGTTTAGATTATATTTGGCGATCAACTCGTTAATGGTTTCAACATTAAGACCGTGACGATTCTTTTTTAATAATTTCTTAATTTGGTTGAGCTCCTGTTTAGAGGTTTTTTTCTTAACCGGGCCGGATTTCATTTGAGATAGGGCCGAGCGGACGGTTTTGTAATTGAGATAATTGGCATCGGATTCCTGAATGTGAGCCGAGTCCGGCAGGAGATACTCACAGGCGGACGCCGTTGGCCGGCTGCAGATAATCCGGCCGGTAAAATCGTGTTTGGTCAATAGCGGGATTCGACCGGAGTGATCAATGTGGGCGTGGGACAGCACCATATTGGTCAGCAACCCGGGGTCAAACGGCAATACTTTGTTTTTCTCTCTTGATTCATCGCGACGACCCTGAAACATACCACAGTCGAGCAAAATACGGTCATGCTGGGTGGTTATTAAATGCATCGAACCGGTCACTTCCCGAACTGCTCCATAAAATGTTACATACATACGTCTGGTCTCCTTTTTCAGCCGGTTTCCCGGTCAATCTTTTGACCAACAAAAAAAGCGTGCAGGCTGGATAAAACCCAGCAGGCGAGAAATAAAACCAAACTGATGCCTTCGATTTGCCAGCTGTCATAGGATGAATGGCTGAGGATAGCGATAAATTGGTTCCAGTTGAGGGTATTATTGGCCAGCAGAGATAAAATTGGATCGAGGGCGTGATAAATTCTCACGGTTAGCCGGTAAAAAATCACCAGCAAACCGGCAGTGGTTAAGATGGCAAATAAAACGCCGGAAAATTTCGCCTCCAGTACAAATTGCCCCAGACCGGGATATACCAGACCGGATAACAATACGCCTTTGGTCGACTCTTTCATTTTGCCTATAGTTTATGGTTCGAAAGGCTCAAACTGTGGTTAAAAATGAAACGAAAAGAAAGGGTGGTTTGATGATACAGGTCACTATAAAATAGCATATCTTGTATGTCAATCAGTACTTTTCTGAAACATAAAGGCAAAGGACGCGGTCAGGACAATACCCAATCCAAATATGAAGTACATTATGCTGTACAACTCGAAATTTTCCGAACTCATATCCATATTTTATATGAGTTATAATTTTGTGGAAATATATTGACAGTATTTCGGTACATGTTAAGTAAAGTAGAAATTTCGAGATGTTAATGACTCAGACCAAAAAAATGCTATTGGCGGCTGTAAGCGGCTTACTGCTGACAGGGGCCTTTCCCAAAATCGGTTGGGACTGGCTGATCTGGTTTGCCCTCCTGCCGCTTTTGTATGCCCTAAAAGACCTGCCGGCCAGGTCCGCTTTCCGCATGGGATTTATCACCGGGCTGATTCACTTTCTGTCTCTACTGTACTGGCTGGTACCCGTCATGCGGACCTACGGCTATTTGCCGGCCTATTTGAGCGTAACGATCTTATTTTTATTTGCGGCTGTGTTAGCCGTCTTTACCGCCGCCTTCTCGGCCGGTCTGGCTGTTTTCGGGAGAAATTCTTTCCGGTGTCTATTCATGATTCCATTATTATGGGTGGCGCTGGAATATGTCCGTTCATTCATGTTTTCCGGGTTTCCGTGGGAGTTATTGGGCTATTCCCAGTTTAATCGTTTGCAACTGATTCAGATTTCAGATATATTTGGTGTCTACGGACTCTCGGCTTTAATTGCTTTCGCCAACGCAACCCTTTTTATCAGCCTGCTTTATTTCATCAAAAGGAGGTGGCAGGACACATCTATTTCAAATCGGCTGGCAGTGGGATCAATCATCGCCCTGATTGTGGCCATTGTATTAACCTGGTCATATGGCCATTGGCGCTTGAAGACCATCGATAAGCGCATTGCAACCTCTCCCATAGCCCGTATCGCAGTAGTTCAGGGCAATATAGATCAGGCAATCAAATGGAACCCCGCCTTTCAAATTGATACCGTTCAAAAATACAATCGCCTGTCTTCATCTATAATCGAACAAGGTCCGGATCTGATTGTCTGGCCGGAGTCAGCCACGCCGTTTTACTTTTTATATGATATAAAACCAACGGAACTGGTATTTGAAGGAATTCAGCAGACGGCAAAGGATTATCTGATCGGCAGTCCTTCTTTTGTGCGTAAGGATGAGGCCGTACACTACTTTAACAGTGCTTATTTGATCAGCCCAAAAACCAAAACCATGGGCAAATATGACAAGACCCACCTGGTTCCTTTCGGTGAATATGTGCCACTCAAGAAATGGCTTCCATTTCTGGGAAAGATAGTCGCCCAGGTCGGTGATTTCAAATCAGGGAAAAAGGGTAATACGTTGTCCTGGAAAAACCAACGCATCGGGGTTCAGATCTGCTACGAAATAATATTTCCGGGACTATCCCGGGCCATGGTTAGAAACAATGCCTCGTTGCTGATTAATATTACCAACGACGCCTGGTTCGGAAAAACCAGCGGTCCATATCAGCATTTTTCCATGACCGTTTTCAGAGCGGTGGAAAACAGACGCTCTCTGGTAAGAGCGGCCAATACAGGTATCAGCGGGTTTATCGATCCGGCCGGCAGGGTAATGGCATCAACAGCGTTGCTGAAGGAAGCGGCCGTCACACAGACGGTTCCGCTACTAAAAGAAAAAACCGTCTATACCAACATCGGCGACCTGTTCGCCCAGGTGTGCCTGGCAATTGTGCTACTGCTGTCACTACTTGAAATCGTAAGGTTGGGGATTAAAAGAAAGAACGGTTAACGGGCAAACCGGCTAACCGGCTAAACCTATTACGGGAGGTAAATAAAATGTCCATTGAATTAAAACAAAATCTGGATGAGCTTAAAATAAAATTAGACCATCTGCGGAGTTATCTTTGACCTTGACGACATCGAAAAGCGATTGGCTGAAATTGAAAAAATTATCGCTCAAGATAGTTTCTGGGACAATCCGGAAGACTCCAAACCGATTTTAAAAGAACGAACATCTATTTCCAATAAGATCGACAACTTTAAGGAGCTGTGGAACGACCTGGAAGAAACCCAGATTCTGCTTGATCTGGCTGTTGAAGAATCCGACGAAGAAGCCTTAAACGAAGTCATCCAGCAGACCGCTGCCCTGGACAAAAAAATAAATCAGCTTTCTCTCGATCTCATGCTGGACGGCAAAGACGACGCCCGCAATGCGATTGTGTCTATTAATGCCGGCGCCGGTGGGACCGAAGCCCAGGATTGGGCTGAGATGCTTTTCAGAATGTATTCCCGGTGGGTCGAACGCAAAGGATATAAGACGGAACTGATCGATTTCCAACCGGGCGATGAGGCCGGCATTAAAAGTGTGACCTTTACGGCCAGTGGCGAAAATGCATTTGGATACCTGAAGTCGGAGACGGGTGTGCACCGTCTGGTGAGAATCTCACCCTTCAATGCCAGTGGTAAACGGCACACATCCTTTGCGTCGGTCTTTGTCTACCCGGAGCTTGACAGCGAAATTACCGTTGAAATAGACGACAAAGATATCCGGGTAGATGTTTACAGGGCCAGCGGGGCCGGAGGACAGCATGTCAACAAAACCAGCAGCGCGGTTCGCCTCACCCACCTTCCCTCCGGAATCGTTGTGCAGTGCCAGCAGGAGAAATCCCAGCATCGCAACAAAGACATGGCCATGAAAGTGCTCAAATCCCGCCTTTACCAACGCGAACAGCAAAAACAGGATGAAAAAATGCAGGAACTGCACGATAGCAAAGAGGATATCGCCTGGGGCAGTCAGATCCGTTCTTACGTGTTGCATCCCTATCAGATGGTAAAGGATCACCGCATCAAACTGGATGTGGGCAATGTCAACGCGGTCCTGGATGGAGACATTGATCAGTTTATCGAGGGAGTTCTGCTGGCAAAGAAGTAAATTAGCTCATAGCTGATAATCAAGTGGTATAAGGTCTAGGGTATAGGGTAGAAGGTGAAAGACTTGAGGCGCCGGCCGTCGTCATGATAGGGCGTGACTATGGCTCGGCAGGCAGGGATCAAGGCTCAGGGTGTCAAGAATTCGGAAGTTGGAATGCGGAAAATA
>JAIVWA010000194.1:7173-7862 GCA_049190255.1 Gammaproteobacteria bacterium
GCTCCGATTCCCGTTTCTCGTCTTCTGAACCTTATACCCTAAACCTTACACCCTATACCTTGTACCTCTTATTATATACGACCGACATATTTCATGAATCCCACAGATATACTTGCAGAGTATTACGACCGGCGTTCGAAAACGTTTGAAATCCTGGTGACTCACGGCCAACAGGTGGCGCGCAAAGCGATTGAAGCTGCCGAACAGGTCTCATATCTGGAACCCGATCTCGATTTTATCGAAAAGGCCGCCATGCTGCATGATATTGGAATACTGGAAACAAACAGTCCGGGGTTGGGCTGCCGTGGCAAGCATCCGTATATTTGCCACGGCATCCTGGGACGGCAACTGTTGGAAAAAGTCGGGGTATCAGAATACGGACTGATATGCGAGCGCCACGTGGGGGTGGGGATCAGCGCCGACGATGTGCGTCAATTTAATCTACCGTTGCCCGCACGCGACATGCTTCCCCTTACCATCGAAGAACAGCTCATCTGCTATGCTGACAAATTCTTTTCCAAAAACGGCAAAAAAGCAAAAGAAAAGTCCGTTGAACAGATCACGCGCAGTCTCACGCGCTACGGAGCGGATAAGGCCAGGAGGTTTCAGAACTGGGTGGAGATGTTTGAACGCCAGCGCAGAGCGTATGGCGCGAAGGGCATAGTGGAATTCGGAAGGCGGAATGTGGA
>JAIVWA010000195.1:0-4464 GCA_049190255.1 Gammaproteobacteria bacterium
GTTCAGAGGTTCAGGGTTTGGGGCTCCGCCCTTCGGGCTTCGACGCCCCACGCAGGGTTCAAGGGTTCAGAGGTTCAGCGCCGCCGCTGGCCTGAAAAGCGGCCAGTCTAATCGAAGAAGAAACTTTGAAGTTTCAAATAAGGACGCTTTCGGGCGATCGAATCTGATACTTTTCGTACTCGTCCTCGTTCTCGTGCTCGGAAATCAGAATTTTATAGCGGACGAGGGACGAGGACGAGGACGAGTACGAGTACGACGACCAAGGCAGTTCATCTGACCTCTGACCTCTGTCCTCAGTCATCTGTCCTCTGTTGTTTGACACTCCCAAAAAGATATTTATATTCACCCAGTGATCGAAAATATAGCAATCTATGACGAATTGATGAAATCTTCCATGGAAGCCATGATACCTGAAAAAGCCGCCTTATTGAAACGCCTCGAAAAAGGCGGATTCAATGTCCCCGAGTTCATTTACGTCTCGGCGGTCGATTTTAAAAATGAGAATTTTAAGGCCTTGGAGACTTTCCTGGACCGCCATCGTGAAAGCTTTAAGGTCATTGCCCGCAGTGCCCACCTTAAAGAGGAATATTTCAAAGGCGGGACATTTGATTCTCTGGAGACATACGCCGACCTGGGCGGGATTAAGTATGCCAGAAAAAAGATCATTAACCTGGCAAAAACGGCCAAACAGCTCTCAATCAGGAGACAGCAAAAATTCAGCAAGGCCCCTGATATTGATCTGGAGAATATGGGGATGATCATCATGCCGTTTATCGACGGCGCCAGCGTTATGGCGAAAATGCTCGGAAGTCATTGGGAATTTGGCTATTGTCGTGACCGGAAGCATAAAATCCAGCGTGAACCCTATATTACCAGAACACCGCATGATCTGCGACTGCTGCAGTTATCAGAAGACATTCAAAAGTATCTCGGCTACCCGTGTGAAATCGAATATGTAATTTCCGAAGAAGGTGAGATCTATGTTGTTCAGGCCAAAGATATTTCCCACATCGAAACCGTTGAACTCCAACTAGGTGAAAGATCCATCCATCTTGATGGAATTCGCAGGGTTCGAAGGAACCATAACTTCCGTGAGCGGCCGGTATACGTGATGGACAACAAAACCTTCTATCTAAATATTATCAATAAATGTGAAGAATTTGTTCTCGGCAATGGAGATTCAAAACCAACCATAGAAGAGATTCTTGACATTATCACCGCCTATCAATCGGATCTGGAAAAATTTGCCTTGAAACATCATCGGTTTTGTGTGCTGGGTCTGTCGATTCAAGAGCCGGAAGAACTTTACCAGATTGCCAATCACTATCTGGACGACTTTCCCCAAATGCAGGCTGCACTATCCCGCGTCCTGCATGACAACTTATATAAAATTGATTATTTCCTGTCAGAAAGCGACACCCTGATTGCCAAGGACAAATTCAGGCTCAATCTTTGCGGTCATGATGCTTACGGCATCGATACGGTTCGCAACCCGATGTGGTCCGTGTTCTGGCAGATGGAAAAGCACGAAAAAATGGTAAAGCAATTTAAAAAATTAGGATTTAAAACCGGAGACATTTTGGGGATAGAGATCGATTCGGATGAAAGGCCGATCGTTTATCGACTGTAAGGAATGACGAATGTTGATTGACGAATGTCGAATGAAGGCATTAAATCTCTTTTAATGCTATAATTGGAGTAACTCGATGCAATCCGCAGCTCGCTTTCCTTCAACCCTCTACCCTATATCAATTTTAAAACAAGCGAACCGCAGAACCGCAGAATAATGAACCGCAGAATATCGAAGGGTGGTTTCGCTTTGCTCAGTCTTTTTTATAAAATAGACCGTTCGACACAAAAGCTCACGACAGGCAGAATACATTCCTTCGACATTCGACATTCATGATTCGATATTCGATATTTTTTTTATATTCCTTCCTTCGGTATTGGCTTTTGTTTTAAAACAGTGTCTTTTAGATACCGAAAGACTTCTACCCCCTCAATCGGGGCCTTTTCCTTACCCTGCGCCACCTGCTGAAAAAACTCTATCTTCGCCTTGTCAAAGCCGCTGATTTTTTCTTCGAGCATCGCCAGCGAGTTGTTTACAAGACTGAAGACCACCATTGGGCCGTACAATATTTCGCCGTCTTCTTTTTCGGTCACAGCTCCCCAAATTTCATGGTGGCGGATTCGAAATGCTTTGGGCGCCGGCTGGTAACCCAGCAATTCGGCAAACAGGGAGAGGCTTTCCACAACACCTTCGGCATATCCGTTTTCCAGGGAATCCGCCCCCTCATTTGCAATCGCTTCTATGTCAGAGGCTTCATAGGTAAGATCCAGGCGGTCGATGCACTCTTTTTGAACGGTTTTGAGGGACGCTTCTTTGCGGCTGAGCTTCACGTCGGAATCTTTCAATATTTTTATGATATTTTTGATACTCAGCATTTCCTTGGTATAAGGGCTTTTGCGAATGAGCACATCTTCAACGGTGGTTTTGTAAATGGGCAACTCATTGTCCAGCACCAGGATGCGGCTCTGTTCGCCGTCAAGTTCTTCAATGTAAAGATCAAGGTCGCGTTCTTTTTGATATTGGTAGGGACTCATTTCCAGAAGGCTGCGCATGGCATCTTTGTCGATTTTGAGGCCGCTTTCAGGCGGTCCGAAGGACGCCAGAATTTTGCGGGACAATTGATTGATCGTAATTTTTTTTAGCAGATTATCTTTGAGCGACATGGCGATACCTTTGCTTCATCACGTATTTTGTACAAATATCTATCATATCATTAAATGCAAGTAAACTATACTTGAATTTCCCACCTTTTTTGCACTCATGTAAATATAGAAAGGCCATTCAAATACTTGTTTAATGTGTGCAGGCGTGATTTTTTTTGGTTGCTTGACCCGTTGAAGCTATTGAGGTATATAAAGCGCTTACCTTTTATAGCCGCACGGAGTTCTACTGTTCGGTAAACCCACGTTTCGTGGGGATTCAACCTTTTTAAGAAAGCGATGGGAACCATGACTGAATTTGTTAAGGTAATATACGGTGATGAGGAGTTCCAGCTTCCGTTAGTCGTCGGCACGGAAGGTGAGAAGGCTATAGACATATCCAGGCTCCGGCAGGAAACCGGATTGATTACCCTCGATACCGGATACGCAAATACCGGAAGTTGTACCAGCAACATTACGTTTATGGACGGAGAGAAGGGAATTTTACGCTACCGGGGAATCCCGGTGGCGCAGCTTGCCGAGCATTCAACATTTAAGGAAACCGCCTATCTTCTCATAAACGGACGGTTGCCCACCCGACAGGAGTTGACCGATTTTTCGGTGCTGCTCAATGACCATTCCCTGGTGCATGAAGATATGCGTGCTTTTTATGAGAACTACCCGCGTTCTTCTCATCCCATGGGTATTCTTTCATCCATGGCCAATGCCGTAAAAAGCTTTTATCCGGAACTTCAGAATCTGGAAGAAGAAATAAATATGACTGTCACCCGTCTGCTTTCCAAAATACGGACCATGGCTGCCATGTCCTATAAAATTTCAAGGGGCCACAAGGTCGTCTATCCCCGGCCCGATCTGGCCTACTGTGCCAATTTCTTGAACATGATGTTCGACTCACCGGTCAGGCCATATGAATTCGATGATGACGTTATCAAAGCCCTGAATGTGTTCTGGATCTTGCATGCGGACCATGAGCAGAACTGCTCGACTTCCGCCGTCCGGATGGTGGGCAGTGCCAGGGTCAATTTATATGCGGCCATTTCAGCCGGAATTTCGGCCCTGTGGGGTCCGCTGCACGGAGGCGCTAATCAGGCCGTCATCGAGATGCTCAGCAATATTTCCGCCAATAAAAACATGGATCGCGCCATTGAACGCGCCAAAGACAAAAATGATCCCTTCAGATTAATGGGCTTTGGTCACCGGGTTTACAAGACCTTCGATCCCCGCATGAAAATCATGAAAAAAATGTGCGATACCCTGCTCGAAAAGCTGAACATTTCAGACCCCCTGCTGGATGTTGCGATTGAGCTGGAGCAGATCGCCTTAAAAGATGATTATTTTATCGAACACAATCTTTACCCCAACGTGGATTTTTACAGCGGAATTGTCATGCGGGCCATCGGCATACCCACCAATATGTTTACCGTCATGTTTGCCATTGGCAGGCTTCCGGGCTGGATTGCGCAATGGAAAGAAAGTCAGGATGATCCCAACTGGAAACTTTGTCGTCCCCGCCAGATCTACATCGGACCGGCCGAAACTGAATACGTCCCTATTGATAAAAGATAAATGCCTAAATTGCCTAAAATGCCTAAAGTTAAGGTATTCTGTCCATTATAGAATTATAGAATCCAAACGAAAATGCCTTAAGTTTGGCCCTCAGGTTACCGATATATATTCATGTTATTCCCTTAATTTTGGAACTCTGTCTAATAAAAATAGATGGCGTGAAACGGC
>JAIVWA010000195.1:4473-7855 GCA_049190255.1 Gammaproteobacteria bacterium
TAGATCGTAACCATATAGGCTGAAAATATCACGAGTGTTTGCTTAAGTTACGTACAAAATAGGCCGATATACGTTTAAATTCGAAATCCGAAACACGAAATTCGAAACAAATTCGAAATTCGAATTCCCAAATTCTAAAACTGCCTGATAAGCTTTATTATCAATTACGATTCGGTGTCTTCCCAAGGGCATAATGTTTTGAATTTTTGGTTTTTGAAAATTGTTTCGTATTTCGATATTCGAATTTCGGATTTTTTATTCGATTACCGTATGTAACGTGATGTTGTGAATGAGTATATTTTAATTATCTCATTACTGCTCGAGCTAAAGGCATGTTCATCATTCCTCTGACAGAAAAAATCAGCTGGCGCAATCCTCCCATCGTAACCATTGGTATCATTTTATTAAATTGTCTGGTGTTCTTCATATTCCAGACAGGTGATACTAAAAAGCACTATGAAGTCTCAGAATATTATTTTACATCGGGGCTGGCGAGGATTGAAGTCCCAAAATACATTGCCTACCGCGAAGGTCGCCTTCAGCACGCTGCGGATTCATTTAATACAGAAAATATCGATGACGATACGCTGGTACAATATTATCTGAAAATGGAACAGGATTCTTCCTTTCTTGACAGGCTCGGCAATGATGAGATCATTACGCCGGCCCATTCGCAATACGCCAAATGGAAGGTTTTGAGAAACGAATATGAATCCAAGCGATCCCGGATCGTTTCTTTCAAGTATGGCTTTCGGCCTGCTCACAAATCGGTTTTAACGAGTTTCACTTACATGTTCCTGCACGGTGGTTTTGGCCATCTGTTTGGCAACATGCTATTTTTATGGATTGTCGGCTGCATGCTCGAGATGGGGCTGGGCCGCATCAATTATATTGGCTTGTATATTATCGGCGGGCTGATTGCTGTGTGGGGATTTTGGTTGGTTTATATGGACAGCACCCTACCGCTGGTAGGAGCTTCCGGAGCCATTGCAGGGTTGATGGGGGCCTTCGCGGTGCTGTTCAATAAGAAAAAGGTGAAGATCTTTTACTCGCTGGGCTTTTATTTCAATTATTTAAAGATTCCGGCCATCATTCTTCTGCCGATCTGGATCGGAAATGAATTTTATCAGCTTGTCTCCGGTGGTGACAGCCATGTGGCTTACGCGGCCCACATCGGTGGCTTAATGGGCGGTGCTGTGTTTGGTTTTATTTGCATGAAATTTTCTCTGGGGTTCAATGATGATGTGATTAAAGAATCCCCCCTAGACGAGATTCCCCCTTTAATGGAAAAAGCCCTAAAGCACATCGCCGAACTGGATTTGCAAACCGGGCGCCTGTTGCTCAAACAGGTGCTTGCCAAAGATCCTGAAAATATTGATGCCTTGATTCACCTTTTCCATGTTGACAAGCTGGATCCTGAAAATGAAAGATTTCACGAAACAGCCAAAAAGCTGATATTTCAACTCAGCCGCAGTTATCACACCTACGAAAAGGCCCATAACATTTACCAGGAATACATCAAGCATACGAACCATCCCCGCTTTTCTCCCCAGCTGTATGTTCAACTCAGCGCCATGTTTGCCGCTTCCGGGCACGTGGAAAATGCGGTAAAGATTTTGACCCTGCTGTTAAAAAAGGTCCCGGAATTCCCGGGAATCCCAGGTGCCCTGCTAAAGCTTGCCCGGGCTTACCGTCAAAATGGAATGGCAACCAAAGGAGCAAAGTGCCTGCGGCTGATCTGCCACAAATACCCGGAATCAAACGAGGCTCAGGCAGCCAGAGAATCCCTCCAGAATTAATAAAATACATCGCCTGGTATATCTGGAATGTTATTCAGAGAGTCTTTGCCGTTTTAACCCCCAAGCAGGAGGTTAAATTCGAAATCCGAATCACGAAATCCGAAACAAATCCGAAATCCCAATGTTCAAAAACTTTAAACAGAGCAGGCCTCCAGTCATCTCTTGACCATTCCACCAGTGACGATGCATCTATCTTGTATACACCAATACAAATGTTACCGTGTAATCTGTGTGGTGTTTGTATCCCAACATACAATGAGTGGTATGTTGGCTGCCGTCAGAGCGCGGTAACCTGCCAAACATTCACTTTTAGAAATTCGTCACAGTTGACTTTTGCAGAGGATTCATTTATTGGACACTGGTTACTGATTTAATAACACTAGTATTTACACTATCAACAACTATGGATTACAGATTATGTGTGAAGAAATATTGCCCAACCTGTTTCGGTTAAAAATTCCACTGCCCGACAGTCCCCTGAAATATCTCAATTCTTATGTGATCAAGGGACCTGATAGGAATTTGATTATCGACACTGGGTTGAATCGCCGGGAGTGCCTGGAGGCCATGCAGGCCGGTTTGGGCACCCTTGGTATTGATCTTAAGGCCTCTGATATTTTTATTACCCATCTGCATGCCGATCATTTCGGCCTAGTAGCCAAACTAGCAACCGATACCAGCCATGTTTATTTCAGCCGGCCGGAAAAAGAACTCATTGAATCCTGGGAAGGCTTCGGCCCCATGATTGTCTACGCCGGTCAAAACGGCTTTCCTGAAGATGAGCTGCAAGCGGCCCTGGACAAACATCCGGGTGCCAAATTCGGTTCGGAATGGATACCGGAAATGAAGCTGCTCGAAGATGGTGATGAGATTCGCATCGGGGATTATGAATTTAGATGCGTTGTAACTCCAGGCCATACCATGGGCCATATCTGCCTGTACGAGCCCGATAAAAAAATCCTGGTTGCCGGCGATCATATTTTAATCGACATCACCCCCAACATTCAATGTTGGTCGGATACCCAGAATCCCCTGAAGCACTATCTGGCCAGCCTGGAAAAAGTATACAGTTTGAAGGTCGATCTGACCCTGCCCGGACACCGGCGTCTCATAGAGAATCATCAGGCCAGGATCGAGGAACTAAAGCGCCATCATGCCGATCGGTTAACCGAGGTTTTAAGCATCCTGAAGGCGGGAGCCCTGAACGCTTTCCAGGTTGCCTCGCAGATGACCTGGGATATCGATAGCGAATCCTGGGACCAGTTTCCGGTAGCCCAAAAATGGTTTGCCACCGGGGAGGCGATTTCACATTTAAGATACCTGGAAGAAGAAGGGCAACTGGTCCGCAATGCGGGTGGCAAAATAACATTGTATGGTCTGGTACAATAAGCCAGGATTCTTGTACGTATAAATACAACTGGGTTCAAAGGTTCAGGGTTCAAGATTAGTTGAATAGTTGATAAGTTAAATAGTTGATTAGGTTAAATGATTTCAGCCTATTTGACTAACCGACCCCCTGTAATCAACTCAATCAACATAATTAACTTAATCAACTAAATGCCCGCGACCCGTAACCCGTAACC
>JAIVWA010000196.1:0-7771 GCA_049190255.1 Gammaproteobacteria bacterium
GATCCTCACCCGCAGCTCTTCTGTTTTTCTAGGATACTATAAAAACCCGGAAGCCACGGAAAAGGCCTTGCAGGATGGCTGGCTGTATTCGGGCGACAGGGGTTTTATTGATGATGACGGTCACCTGGTGGTTTTCGACCGCACCAAGGACGTCTTCACGTTAAAAGACGGCAAACCGTTTGCCCCCCAGTACCTGGAAACCCGCCTGAAGTTCAGCCCCTATATAAGAGATTCATGGGTGATCGGCGACAAGAAAGATTACATCACCGCCGTGTTATGTATCGACTACGCGGTGGTGGGCAAATGGGCCGATGAAATGAAGCTCAACTACACGAGTTACCAGGAACTTTCACAAAGGCCCGAAATTTATGGTCTGGTGGAGAAACAGATCCGCCAGGCCAACAAGGATCTGCCGGATGCCGCTAAGGTGGTTAAATTTACCAATCTTTACAAGGAACTGGATGCGGACGATGATGAACTGACCCGCACCCGTAAACTGCGCCGTGCTTTTGTGGAAAAAAGATATGAAGAAATTGTTGCGGCACTGTATTCGGAAAACGACAGTGTCCATATCGATACGACGATTAAGTATGAAGACGGACGCGAAGCGCGCATTCAGACGGATATGCAAATTAGAACGGTGAAGGAATGACGAATCGTCAATAATCATTTGTAAAGGGAGATTCGAATGGAACTTTTTTTGATGACGCTGACTACTGGAATCCTGGTCGGTGGTATTTATGCGCTTGTGGCCCTTGGTTGGGTGCTGATTTATAAGTGTTCCGGCGTATTGAATCTGGCGATGGGTGAACTGACCCTTATCGGCGCCTATGTGTCCCTGAGCTTCTATTCCATGGGCGTACCGTTTCTCCTTGCGCTGTTTTTTTCGCTGATCATCGGCCTCGTTTTGGGCATTCTGACGGAAAGAATCTTTTTAGACAAACTTATCGGAGAACCGGTTTTGACGGTTATCATGGTTACCGTCGGGCTTTCCTTT
Organism: Gammaproteobacteria bacterium; assembly: GCA_049190255.1. GTDB lineage: Bacteria > Desulfobacterota > Desulfobacteria > Desulfobacterales > JAFDCJ01 > JAFDCJ01. The sequence goes on from JAIVWA010000196.1 coordinate 998, forward strand.
TTCTTTAAAGGCAGCGTTGAATTAATCTGGGGCACAGATACCCAGGTTTTCACTCCTGCTGTCTTTTCAATTGAGCCGATAGAGTTAGGCCCTATCTATATCAGTGAGGTTTACCTTTGGAGTTTTGTGGCGGCCATCATTCTGCTGATTATTTTTGTGTGTTTCTTTAAATATACCCGCTGGGGATTAGCCATGCAGGCCACGGCGGATGATGAGATGGCCGCGTTGTCTCTGGGTGTGAGTGCCCGTTTTGTTTACGCGGCGGCCTGGGCCATTGCCTTTATGGCAGCCGGCGTCGGCGGAACTTTGCTGGGCAATATCAACGGACTCAACATTTCGGTTGGCTACCTGGGTTTGCTGGTTTTGCCGGCGGTGGTGCTGGGCGGGCTAAATTCAGTTCCCGGAGCCATTGTCGGCGGCATTATTATCGGATTATTGCAGAATTTCAGTGGTGCCTATTTGGACCAGTATTTTCCCGGCGGGATTAAGGAAATTGCCCCTTTTGTATTTATGGCCATTTTTCTGCTCTTTAAACCGTTTGGCCTGTGGGGGTGGGAGCGTATAGAGAGGGTTTAACGAGTTGCGAGTTTCGAGTTTCGGGTTGCGCGTTACGAGGTACGCGATACAGGTTCTGCAGAACCCGTAACCCGCAACATGTAACGCTAAGGCTACTCGTTAGCTGTAACTGACAGACTTCTAACAAAAGTAATTTGATTATTGGAGAAAATTTATGTCAACAACCTGGCTACCATGCGGTGATTATCATCAAAACTATGTACAGGATCATGCCTGGTTTCAAACGAAGTTCATAAAGGGGAAGATGATTGTACTTATGGCAATTTTGTTTGTTGGTCTGCCCCTTATCTCGGATTCTTACATGCTCAGTGTCTGGAACATGGTCGGCTTTACTATACTGGGAGCCCTGGGGGTCCAGCTTCTCATTGGGTTCTGCGGTCAGCTCACCCTGGGACATGCGGCCTTTATCGCGGTGGGGGCATACACCAGCACGCTGCTCATCCTGGAGTTTCCCTGGCCCCAGTTTTTGATTGATTGGGGCATTGCTTACCCTATCAGTATTATTGCCGCTGCAATTGTGGCCGGGCTTTGGAGTGTCCTGTTTGGGCTGCCCTCGGCACGGGTAAAAGGGTTTTATCTCATTTTAACCACCATGGCAGCCCAGTTCATCACCGTTGATTTCGTCCTCACTCAGTATGTGAGCCAGATCGGAGGCCGGGGGCAAGCCTTTTCTCTTCCCCCGGGTACGATTAAGTACGGGCCCTGGGTGATCGATACCGAACTAAAAACCTATTACATGATGATTATCCTGGTGCTTTTGTGCACAATTCTTATGGCGAACATTCTTCGTTCCAGGGTCGGCCGGGCCTGGGTGGCCATTCGCGATAACGATATTTCCGCTGAGGTGATGGGGATCAATGTTTTCAAATATAAACTCCTGGCCTTTTTTGTGGCCGGATTTCTAGGCGGGATTGCAGGGTCCTATTGGATCAGCACCCTGGCAGCTATCAGTCCCGAGCACTTTCCCTGGTTTCTATCACTTTGGCTGGTCGGTGTCATTCTTATCGGGGGAGTGGGCTCTATCCACGGAGCTATTTTCGGTTCCATATTCATGGTCGTTGTCATGGAAGCGCTGCAGCTGGCCGTTATGCCTTTGGCCGACACGTTTCCCAAACTTTTGATGGATTTCCTGTTTATCAAAGAGGCTGCTTTTGGACTGGCTATCTGCGGATTTTTGATATATGAACCCAACGGCCTGGCCTACCGCTGGTGGCAAATTAAGAACTATTTTAATCTGTGGCCATTTTCTTACTAAATAAGGAGGTGATGAATTTCAGAAGTTAAAACTGGTATTAACCCAAGCCTACTTTTTAACAAAAGGGGGATAATATGAAGTCAAAATTATTTGTAATTTTGTTAGCGATGTTCATTCTCGCCGGATTTTTTTCCATGGCGGGCGCTGCGGACACCATCAAACTTGGATCCCTAAATGACATGACGGGAGCCACTTCAGACGTGGGCAAGGACTATGCCCTGGGCATCGGTGAAGCCATTCATTACATTAATGATACGGGCGGGATCAACGGCAAAAAAATTAAGCTGTATCAGTTTGATTACGGCTATCGAATTCCCGAAGCCCTGACCAAGTATAACCTGTTTAAACGCTTAAAGGCCGTTGCGGTGCTCGGTTGGGGAACCGGAGATACTGAGGCCCTGGCGCCGACGGTTGCCAGAGACAAGATGCCTTATGTATCCGCATCGTATTCAGGTCACCTGGGCAATCCGGGAAAAACCCCGTATAACCTATTTTTCGCGCCGGACTACTCCACCCAGGCGCGGGGTCTCATCCAGGCGTGGTATGATAATGTCTGGAAAAAGCATCAAGATTTTGGAAAACGTAAACCGCGGCTTGCTTTCGCCTATCATGTAGCCGTTCCGTTTGCCAATGCATCCGTTCCGGCCGGAAAGGATCAGGCCAAAATACTTGGTTTCGATGTCGGTCCGGATCAAAACGTGACGCTTTTTGCCATTGATACCAAGAGCCAGATTCTGGGCCTCAAGAAGTTTAAGCCGGATGTGGTCTATCACTCCAATACGGTTATGTCAGTAGCGGCAACCTTGCGTGATGCTTACGCATTGAAATTGGGCGCCGATCACCTGATCCAGAATTGGGGTTTTGATGAAAACCTTATCAAAATTGCCGGGGTGGCAGCCGAAGGCGCATACGGATGTGCACCCTGGGCTTTTTTCGGACAGGATGTTAAATTGATGGATAAGGTAATGGAGTATGCCAAAAGATACAATCCCGGTGTTCCCGCTGAAAAGCGTACCATCCATACCCTGCAGGCTTGGGCCAGTGCTCTGGGGATGGCCGAAGCCATGAGGCGTGCGGACAAAGCCGGCGATCTGACCGGCGAAGGCATTCTTAGAAAGGGTTTTGAAACCATGGACAATTATGAGATTGGTCTGGGCATGTCGCCGGTTACATATACGGCCACAGATCATAGGCCGATGAGTTTGGTCCCCGTTTATAAAGTTAAGGGCGGTAAATTTATTAAATTTACCGAGGTTGATTTGAAAAAAATGTATCCCGACAAATGGGCGAATAAATGGATTGGCTGGTAACCATGGATTGACTATTGACGTTGACGATTGACAACTGAAGGATAGGAAATTTTTCTATTCAAGATTAAATTGTCGATTGAAAGTCGTCAATTGAATGCCCTGCAAAGGAGGTCAGAAAGCGTTGTCAAACGATAATATGATCTTAAAGATCAACAATATTGAGGTTAAGTATCACGAGGTCATTCTGGTGATCAAAGGGGTCTCTATTCAGGTTCCGGAAGGCGGTGTTGTGGCGCTTCTAGGAGCCAATGGGGCCGGTAAGAGCACGACCTTAAAAGCAATCTCCGGTCTGTTGAAACATGAAGACGGAGAGGTTACCGACGGGTCGATTGAGTTCATGGGCGAGCGCATTGAAAAAAAAGGCGCTGAAAAGATCGCGAAAATGGGCATCGTTCAGGTCATTGAAGGACGTAGGGTGTTTGAGCACCTCACCGTCGAGCAGAACCTGAAAGTGGGCGCTCACATGAGAAAGTACGGCCGATCGATCAAGGATGGGCTGGAGATGGTGTATCACTACTTTCCGCGATTAAAAGAAAAGCGCAATGAAACCGCCGGATTTATCAGCGGCGGCGAACAGCAGATGACGGTTGTGGGACGTGCCTTGATGACAAGTCCCAAGCTGATTCTGTTGGATGAGCCCTCCATGGGACTGGCGCCTCTTTTGATCCATGAGATTTTCAATATTATTACCCTGCTCAACAAGGAAGAGAAGATCTCAATTCTTTTGGTGGAACAGAATGCCAAACTTGCCCTCAATGTTGCACCCCATGCCTATGTGATGGAAAACGGGCGCATTGTCATGGATGACACCGCTGAGAAGCTGCGGGAGAATCCGGACATCAAGGATTTCTACCTGGGCATGACCGATTTTGGGGGTAGAAAAAGTTTTCGCGATGTCAAGCACTACAAGCGAAGAAAAAGATGGCTTACCTAAACCCTGCAATTGTAAAAGGGGGAAAGATGAAAAAAAAATCGATTATTAGAATTAGTTTGAGTATCTTGGTTATAGCCGCTTTGCTATCAGGCTGCGCAGCCATGCAGAAACCGAGTGATAGTAATTTCAAGAGCCCGACGGTTACGCTGAGCCATGTGGAGCTGGAGCATTATTTCGGCTGGTGGTTTTACGGTGCCAAGGTGAAGCCCACCAAAGGCAAGGCCGGCAATAACGGCGCACCATTGGACTATGCCTTCATTTTTGAAATCACAAATCCCAACAATTATCCGGTTATGTTAGACGGCTTCAGCTTTTCAGTTGCCCTTGAGGAGTTTGGTCTTAATTGGGCAACATCTCCCGAGACCATGTGGATACCCGCCGGCAAGACCAATCAGATACGGGTACACGCTTTATTCGGTGTCAGAGCGGTACAAATGAGCCTGCTGGTGACCGGCGGATTTAAGTTGAAAGAAAAAGGGGTTAGCTTCTGGGATCAACTCGAAAAGTGGTGGACCGGCGCACCGAATTTTTCTTTTCCGCTTAATGTAAATGAGGGTTCGGCGGTATTCAGGGCCGACGGAGTGACCCGAGTGGTGCCTTTCAACGCTACTTTTCCTTGAGAAAAGCGTCACTGACAATTGTTTTCTTAGTTTTCAAGATAACTCTCAATGCCTGCCCTTATCTCCAACGGTAAAGGGCAGGCACAGAGAGTGACCCGGTATCTGCCAGACAACGTGTTTCAATTTTTTGCGGGAAGCGCTTTCAGGCCTTGCTCAAGGCGCCGCCAGGGGGGAACTGCGCGATGCCTCCGGAGCCGGATCTTTGCGCCGCATCTGAAAATTTGAAACCGCTTGGCGATACATTTTTCCTGCAAATCTTAAATTATTCCTCCCGCTTATGTAATGGGCCTGTTTTCCAAGTTTTACGGAAAAACCGGACCGACAGGGGAAGTTGGGGCGAGGTTGATTTTTATGGGGCTGCATGACTATACCTTTTACGATCTCATAAACCGCAATGCCGTATGCTTCAACAGCCGGCCGGCCTGGTTTGAAGTTGACGACCAGCGGCTGGTAACGTTTGCCGAATGTAAGGGCCAGGTGGATCAACTGGCCTGTGGTTTACAAAAAGCCGGCATCAAAAAAGGCGATCGGATCGGGGTTTTTGGCAAGAACAGCCTGGAATACTTTCTTCTTTACGGGGCCGCCGCCGCCCTGGGGGCCATCGTCCTGCCCATCAACTGGCGGCTTTCAGCCGAAGAAGCGTTGTTCAATTTAAATGATGGCGCACCTGAATTTCTTTTTGTCGATCCTGAATATCAGGAGATGATCGAAGATATTAAAAGTAAGCTTTCATCGGTGAAGAAATTATTTAATCTCAAACCTCCGGGGGGCGATTTCTCCGATTTTGAGGCCTTGCTGGACAATGACGGCAAATTCGAGCCGGCGGATGTGTCCACGGGTGACGGGGCCGTCATTATCCATACCGCGGCTGTGGCCGGAAGGCCCAGGGGTGCCCTTTTACGTCAGGGCAATATCATCAGTGCCAATATTCACATAAACCTTCTGATGAATTTATCGGCTGATGATGTGCATTTGAACATATTACCGCTGTTTCATGTCGGCGGTCTTTTCATGGCCACCGGCAGTTTTCACGCCGGGGCCCTGAATGTCAATATGAGCAAATTCGATGCGACCCGGGCCGTCGATCTTATCGCGGAGAAAAAGGTGTCGGTCATGTTTGATTTTTCTCCGATTCTAGGATCGGTATTGGAAGCGGCTGAAAAATCCGGCAAAGATATTAGCAGCCTGCAGCATGTTCTCGGTCTGGAGTCTCCCGAAGTCATTGAAAAATACCAGGACACGGTCGGCGGCACTTTTTACTGCATGTACGGCCAGACGGAAACATCGGCCATTGCCACCATGGGCCGTTATTCCGACAAACCCGGTTCCGCCGGCAGGACCATCCAGCTGGCCGATGTACGCCTGGTGGATGACGATGACCATCCGGTGCCGATAGGGGAGGTCGGCGAAATTGCCGTCAAAGGCCCCATGGTGTTTAAAGGTTATTGGAACCTGCCGGAAGACACCGCCCATGCGATTCGCGGTGGATGGCATCATACCGGTGATCTGGGCCGCTTCGATGAGGAAGGCTACCTCTGGTATGAAGGACGCAAAGCCGAAAAGGAATTGATTAAACCCGGGGGTGAAAACGTCTATCCGGCCGAGGTTGAAAAAGCCATTCTGGAACACCCCGATGTTGAGAAGACCGTTGTTTTTGGTGTGCCGGACCCCAAATGGAAAGAAGGCATCAAGGCGGTCTGCCAGCTAAAAGCCGATCAACGTCTTGAGCCCCGGGAGTTGATTAAATTTGTGGGTGCCCGCATTGCCGGCTTTAAAAAGCCCCGGTACGTTGAATTTGTTTCCGAGATTCCCCTGCTTGAGGATGGCTCCCCGGACAGAGTCAAGGTCAAGGAGTTATACGGGGGGTCGCAAGAGTAGGTTGATTAAGTTTATTGAGTTTATTGGGTTGATTGCCCCGGTTAAATACACTTCACTGTCATTTTAAAAGCATCTAAGTAATATTTCTCCGCAGAAGCAAAGGGAAGGCAATAAAAAATTTAACCTCAGCGTCCTTCGCGTCTCTGCGGTGAGCTATTACAAATCTTATAGCTTCCTTTATTGTGTGGCACGTAATTCTTC
>JAIVWA010000197.1:0-7768 GCA_049190255.1 Gammaproteobacteria bacterium
ATGCAAAAGACAACAATATTGATGAAATCATTATCGGAGTCAGAAGAAGGTCAAAAGTTGGCAAATTGGTGTTCGGTTCCACCGCCCAGTATGTCATCCTGGAAGCGCCTTGCCCGGTGGTTGCGGTTAAATGAAGGGTGAAATTGTTTAAATCCCAAATATCAAAACTCGTGGGTTTAGTTTTGCTTGAATTTCGCACATGAATTTTCTAAACAAGCCGGGTAATTCCTATTCCCTTGCGTGGATACGTTCGGATTTATCCGGCACATGGATTACGGGCTCCACCTTTTTCAACTCTTCAAGCGATATATGACATTTGATGACGTGCCGATCTGCCACAACCTGCTCCGGGGGCAGTTCATTATCGCAAATATCGCCAATTCTTCGATGGCAGCGGGTGCAAAATGGGCAGCCTTTGGGAGGATTCATCGCGCTGGGCAGGTCTCCTTCCAGCACAATTTCACGCTTGGTCACTTCAGGATCGGCAATCGGCACCGCTGATAACAGCGCTTCGGTATACGGAGAATAGGGCGGAGCGAAGACCTGCTCCGTCGTCCCCCTTTCAAGAATATGCCCGAGATACATAACAACAATGCGATCCGACAGGTAGCGCACGACACTCAGATCATGACTAATGAAAAGCAGCGTGGTTTTATGTTTGCGCTGAATATCCATTAGCAGCTCTGTCACAGCCGCCGCGACAGAGACGTCCAGGGCAGAAACCGGCTCATCTGCGATGACCATACTCGGGTTTCCGGCAAATGCCCGGGCGATACCGACACGCTGCTTCTGGCCACCCGACAACTGCCTGGGTTTTCTGAAATAAAAATCCCTTGGCAGTTTGACCGTATCCAGCAGGTTCATCACGCGATCAAATATCTTTTTTTTATCCGTCTCCACGCCAAATTTTTTGATCACCCGTGATATCTGACCGCCAACGCTGTGACTTGGATTCAAAGTGTCAAACGGATTTTGAAATACCATCTGCAGCGAGCCGATCTGTTCAGCGCTGCGGTCCCGTACCGCTACCTCCGAAAGATCTGTGCCCAGGTGACGCACCTCGCCATCAGTACCTGTCTCTAAGCCCATCAGCACTTTGGCAAAGGTTGATTTGCCACAGCCGGATTCACCGACGATGGCTACCGTTTCACCCTCTCTGGCAGTAAAGTTCAACTCCTCATTGGCTTTGACATAACGAATTCGTTTACCGCTAATCAAAGCCCGCAGTGAATTGTCACGAACCTCGTAGTACTTCTTCATGCCATCCACTTCGAGTACCCGTTTACCGAGTTCAAGTGGCTCTTTGACTTCACCGTCCGCCGTCTTTTTGCTATGATCGATTTCTTTATAGCGTAAACATCTTACGCGATGGTCGGCGGCACTATCCGCAACATGCTCCATTTTGAAATGCTCAACGTCACACAGCCCGGGTTTGAAATGATCACAGCGCGGGTGGTAATAACAGCCCTGGGGTCGTTCGAATGGCAAAGGGAGCTGACCTCGGATCGGCTTAAGCGGGGCCGCGTTCTTGTCGGCCGTCGGCAACGGAATACAGGAAAAAAGGCCATGGGTGTAAGGGTGCCTGGGCCAGGTAAACAGCGAGTCAATCGTTCCTTCTTCTACAACTTCACCGGAATACATCACGAATACCCGGTCACAGGTCTCCAGAATCAGCCCGAGGTTATGGGAGATATATATCTGGGAAGTGCCAAACTTCTTGCTGATATCGGCAACCAGCTTGACGATGCCGGCCTCTACCGTAACATCCAGCGCAGTCGTTGGCTCATCCAGCAGCAACAGGGACGGATTAGACAAAAGCCCCATCGCGATAACCACCCGTTGCTGCTGTCCACCTGATAACTGATGCGGATATGAGTCCATAAGCCGTTCAGGATCAGGCAGCTTGACATCCGCCAGTATCTGCACAGCCCTCTGCCGCGCTTCTTCCTTGGAAATGTTCTCATGTGCCAGCGGCACCTCCATCAGCTGGGAGCTGACTTTGAGGCTTGGATTCAGAGAGGCAAAAGGTTCCTGATAAATCATTGCGATCTCTGATCCTCGAATGCGGCGCAACTCATGTTCCGACATCTGGTTTAAATCACGGCCTTTAAACGTGATACTGCCGCTCTTGATGCCGCCGTTGGCGCCCATGTACTGCATAATCGCCATGGCGACGGTAGACTTGCCGCAGCCCGATTCGCCGACAATGCCGATCGTTTCACCGGGCAATACCGTCAGCGAAAAATCCACTACCGCCGGAATCTCTCCTGCCCGGGTATAGTAAGAGATGCAGAGATCCTTGCAGACGAGAACCGGTTCTTGATTGTCGTTCATATGCTGGTTACCTCACTAATCGCGCAATGAGATTTCACGCAGGCCGTCCGCCAGGAGATTAAACCCCAGGATTAACGAAGATATCGCGATACAAGGAAAGAGCGTCATGTGCGGAAAAACCATCGCCATCTGCCGGGTTTCATTTACCATGCCGCCCCAATCAGGATCCGGCGGCGGCAGGCCCAGACCCAGAAAACCGAGCACACCGATGGTGATAATGACGTAACCCAGACGCAGACAGGCATCGACAATCAGCGGGCCGCGCGCGTTCGGTAAAATCTCGACCAGCATCACTTTCCAGTCTGATTCGCCTCTGGTCTGAGCCGCTGCAACATAGTCACGATTGCGGAGATCCAGCACCAATCCACGCACAATACGCATGATCCCCGGTGAGGATGCAAAGGTGATGGCAATAATAATGTTAATTCCGGATGAGCCGATTGTGGCGATGATGATAATATACAGCACCAGCACCGGAAATGAGAGAATGATATCTGCGATGCGGGACAGAATATCATCCACCCAACCGCCGCGATACCCGGCCGCAAGCCCCATCAGAATACCCACCGTGTAAGCGCAAAGGGTTGCCAGGGGCGCATAGATCAGTACCGTACGCGAACCCCAGATAATACGTGACATGATATCCCGTCCGATATGATCGGTGCCGAGCCAGAATGTGCCGCCTTTGGCCGCTTCTATCCCCGGTTTGGCAAACGGCTGAATAGACGAGTTGGGATCAAATGGCGCAAGCAGCGGTGCCAGGATCGCAACCATCACCCAGAATAAAACGAGGAAAGCCCCTACCATACCGACCCAACTCTCCCGTAAGAGCCCAAAAGATTTCAGGCCGCGCCATATAGCCGCACCGTACCCGGCAGTGGGCATTTGGGTTGTAGCGGTAGATGTATTCATTATATTTCCTCTCCTTAATCCATCGATTCGTAAATACGCTGACGTATTTACTCACTCAGGACTTAGCTGAAACGGATGCGAGGGTTGAGGAAGGTGTAGCCAATATCGGCTATGGTTTGCGTAGCAACCGCTACACAAACCGCCACCATGGCGCACGCTTCCAGAAGGGCGATATCGTTATTCAGAGAAGCCTCCAGGATCAGCGCTCCAAATCCTTTATAGGCAAAGAAGAACTCGACTACAATGACCCCGGACAACAGCCAGTTGATTTGTAACATGATTACCGTGAAAGGGGCGATGAGTGCGTTGCGCAACGCATGCTTAACGATCACCGATCTATAAGGCAGGCCCTTCAGCACCGCCGTTCTTATGTACTGGGAGGTCATGACTTCCGCCATGGATGCCCGGGTCATGCGGGCGACATAGCCAAAATCATAGACGACCAGCACCATGGCAGGCAGAATCAACTGTTTGAACTCGAATCCGCCCGACATGCTGCTGGTGCCCGGCAGCCATTTCAGGCCGAATACAAAGAGGGCGGAGAAAAATACCGCACTGGCAAATTCCGGCACGGAAGTTGTCAAAATGCCAAACACCGATATCGCTCTATCGATCTTTGAACCCTCTTTCATCCCCGACAAGACGCCTAGCGTCAACGATAGCGGGATCATAATGGCAAACGTCCAAAACCCCAATATGGCGGTGTTCCATAGCCGCGGCAACATCACATCAGCGACAGGGCCTTTAAAGCGGATGGACTCCCCCAGGTTACCGGTCGCAAAATTGCCCAGCCACTTCACATAACGCAACATCAAGGGTTGATTATACCCGTGTTGCTCCCGCCATAGCTCCCGCTGTTCTTCGTTTGAAAATTGGCCGAGCACCCGGGCTGCCGGATCACCCGTAAGTTCCGTCTCCAGCAACAGAAAAAGAATCAGCGATACGACAATCATGGTAAAAATCATGAATCCGATGCGTTTTATCACCAGGGTGACCATTTTGACGCCTCCTGATATAATCTATGCCCAATTGAGTAAAATCCAATTGGGAGTTATCCGTTAACAATTAACGCCTAATTGAGCGATTTCCGCTCAATTAGGGTTATACTTTTTGGGGAGATTCCAGGGCGGGGAGCGCCGTAACGCTCCCCTTGCCCAAACGCAAGTTGTTTTTTATTTACGCCAGCGAGACCTTGTGGAAGCGGTAGTATCTGGTCGGGTGCATTTCAAATCCAACCACATTTTCTGAAATTACAGTGAAAACAGACCGGAAGAAAGGCTGTATCAGGACTGCATCATCCTGCAGTATTTTCTCAACCTTCTCCATCTTGGCCCGGCGCTGTTCAACATCCAATGTCGATTCCGCTTCGTTCAGAGCAGCATCAAAGGCAGGATTATTATAGCTGGATTCATTCCAGGGCACACCCGCACGGTAGGCCAGGCCCAACACCATGACGGCCAATGGGCGGTGAGTCCAGCTGGTGAGGCTCAAGGGCGCCTTGGTCCAGACATCCCAATATTGCGCCGACGGCATCACATTCATTTTGATGTTGATGCCGGCTTTGGCGGCATCCTCTTTGAGTATGGCAACGCTGTCCTGCTCCCAGACGCCGTCGGTATTCCCCACGTTACAGGTTAATTCAATGCCATCCGGGTAACCGGCCTCGGCCAGCAGTTTCTTGGCGCCTTCGATGTCCTGCTTGAACGGGGGCAGGGCAAAATATTCGGGGTGTATCTTGGCGACATGATGATGTTCACCAACGATCCCTAAACCGCGGTGGGCGATGTCGAGCTGTCTCTGGGCATCGCAGGTTTTCTGTACTGCCTTGCGTACGCGGATGTCATCAAACGGTTTTTCGGTCACCTTCATACGGATAACGCCGGTTTGGGTCGAGGGAATCGAGATCACTTTGAGTCCCGGAATACTCTTGGCTGCTTCGAGAGTCGTCAAATCAAGCATATAAATCCCATCAACCTGTTTTGAAGCGAGTGCGGCAAGATAAGCACCTGCATCTTGACCCAGGTCAATGAACCGAATCTCATCAAGAAAGACTTCACCACCCCAATAAGGTTCATTGCGTTTTTTCAATACTGATATCTCGCCAACTCTGAATTCAGAAAGCATGTATGGTCCGGTGCCTACCGGGTTTTTAGAAAGATCCCCACCTTCTTTCTCAAAATTGCGGTGAACGATAGCAGTGGGATAGTTGTAAAGGTTTTCAGGAATCGACAACACCGGCGATTTCAGGTTGAGCCTGACCGTATGGTTATCCACTTTCTGCACCGCGTTTTTGATCATACGCTTGACGGGGTTCCCTTTCTTATCTTTTTCGCCGGTTTTTTCCAGCATGGCGTTGAACAGACCCAGGTTGGAGGATCCGGTTTTGGGATCGAGCCAGCGGGTAAAGTTAAAGACCACATCATCGGCATTAAAATCATCCCCGTTTGACCACTTAACCCCTTTACGCAGATGGAAGGTCCAGGTCTTCAGGTCGTCGGATGCCTCCCAGCTGGTTGCCAGATTGGGCCTTGTGATATTATCCGGCCCGGTCTCTACCAGATATTCAACAATATGGCGGGCAGGTATGGATTTCTCGGTCCATGAATATGTCGCTGGATCGGCCATTTCCTGCACCTGCATACCAAATTTTAATACGCCGCCTTTCTTCTGGGTGGCGGCCTGGGCCGATGAAATAAAATCAGGCAACACATCTTTTCCGAGTATCTTGCCAGCCATGCTGTAGGCAGCCGTCGCAGACACGCCCAGTAACGTGACGGTACGCAGAAATTCACGCCGTGAGCACTTGCCTTCGGTAAGGGAATTTTTCATTTGTTCAACGCCGGGGTGCACTCTTTTAGTGGTCTTTTCATTGTTTTCAGTCGTCATAACATTACCTCCTCTCGGAAATGATAGGTTGTCAAGAAAGAAAAAAGGTGGACAGTTAAAAGTGGTGAGGTTGAAATTAAAAAAAAACTATCATTCAGCTTTTTATTCAAATTTTAATAATTAAACCGCATCCAACATAGATAATCGTTCACGTTCTGTCAAGTACATTCCGATATGGTAAAGGACAAGAATCCCATTAAAGGAACTTCGGGAGACCCAGAGATGGTTAAAACTTATCCAGCGTGTACCACTAATTAAAAAACCTGAACTACTAAATGATATTTTAGAGGAAACAGAAGAATTAATTAAGATTTTCGTTACGAGTATCAAAACGGCTGAAAAGAAACATAAATAGTAAACAAATTAAATTAAATTGCGGAGCGAAGCGACATCATTATTCGATGTTCGACGTTGGGCGTTCGATGTTCGATGTTCAGTCTGTTGGATGAAAGGTAACACCTTATGAAGTGGCTAAAGTCGCAAATCTTCTTCCTGCAGCACCAGGCGGTGCATCTTGCCGGGAAACTTTTTGGCCAAAAATGTTTCAAGTCGTTCGGAACACTTACTCACGCCGACAATATCAATACCGGTGATAATTCCCAATAAATTCATCAAATTGACGGTGTCCTCGGTGGCTATATTCCCGGCGGCTCCCCGGACGAAGGGGCAGCCTCCCATACCGGCCATAGCCGTATCAAATTGAGTTACACCGCATTCCAGGGCCGCCATCACATTGGCCAGGCCCAACCCACGGGTGTCGTGAAGGTGAAGGACCACCGGAATACCCCGGCACTCCGGTATCAGGGTTTGCAGCATTTGTTTTACGGACAACGGATTTGCCATCCCGGTGGTGTCCGATAGGGCAATCGCATCCACTCCCTTGGATGAATAATAGCGAACGAGTTGGAGAATCCGCTCCCGGCTGACGGCACCTTCATAAACACAACCGAAAGCACACTGAATCCCGGCGCGCACCCCCAGGCTTTTTTCCCGGGCCAACCGAATCATCTCTTTCATCTGGATAACGGCCTGATCAAAGCTCAGTCCGGCATTTTTACGACTGTGGGTATCGCTGGCGGAAATGGAGATTTCCAGATGCTTCAACCCTGCCCGATGCGCCCGAAGAACACCTTTAGTGTTCAAAGCAAGTCCGCTGAAAATGGTCCCTGGAAATACGGGCAACCGGCCAACCACATCTTCCGCATCCGCCATCTGCGGTAGACGAGCCGGATTTACAAAGGAGGCAACTTGGATATGCTTCAGGCCGGCGTCCACCAGGCGGCTGATAATCTCGGCCTTCAATTCCGTGGGAATAATTTTTTTCTCGAACTGGAAGCCATCACGGGGTCCGACCTCGATCAGGGTCACCTTGTCTGGAAGATCATGTTTCATTTCAGCCGCTTTCAATTAAAATAATATGGGTATCAAGTGTCAGAGGACAGAAGACCGAGGTCAGATGACCCGCCTTCGTCGTCGTACTCGTCCTCGTGCTCGTCCTCGAAATCAGAATTTTTTAGGGGACGAGGACGACGACGAGGACGAAATCCGTACTCTGTAAGCGCGGGTGGAACTTAACGAAAATTACATCGGATTTCATTAAGTTTCATACGAGCACCGCCTCTGGCCGCGAGCGTCC
>JAIVWA010000198.1:0-7759 GCA_049190255.1 Gammaproteobacteria bacterium
TGTGCCAGGCTTGTGCCTCTACTCGAGCAGGTGCTCGAGAAATATCCAGATGATGTAAAAATTGTTTTTAAGAACTTCCCTCTCAGGAACCATAAGTTCGCCATGAAAGCCGCTACCGCGGCGTTGGCTGCCGAAAGCCAGGGGAAATTCTGGGAATTCCACGACCTGCTGTTTAAAAATTACAACAAGTTGAATGATCAGAAAATCCGCGAAATCGCCCTTGAATTGGGTTTAGATCAAACGGAATTTAAGAAAAAGATGAAAGATCCCAAGATAACGGCAATGATCAGGCAGGATGTTCGGGAAGGCGCCCAAGCAGGCGTAAGAGGAACCCCCACTATTTTTATCAATGGAAGGCGCTTAAATGATCGGTCCTTGAAAGGATTCAAGGCCGCTATTGATAAGGAATTGCAAAAACTCAGTAAAAAAGTTGCTAAACCGACTTCTTGAAATGTGGTCGCAATCTACTCGGTTCTATTTTTTTGTACTCAATCTTTGTCCCAGGGGTTAAAGACCGGCAGTTGAAGTATCTGTATGTATGACAGGAATTTCTAATCTAACTTTTTTACAGATATCACACAATCCGCCAGAGTTTATATATTGGCAACAAATCTATAGGGTTGAGTCTGTCAAACCCGGGCCTGAAACCAGTAGATATCACAAGGGTAGCCCGAAAGGGATACTCTCAATCTATTTGCAATCGGCTTATACGTGGTTTTTTCGAAAACGATTTGTCTTTTAGGCTGCATAACATCGCAAAGTTCATGATATGCGGACCTGCAAAATCATTTCGTTATGGCCACAAATAGTAAAAAGGACTAAACAATGGAAGATTATCGGCTTTTAATAGACCTGCATAAGAGAGCAAAGCGACAAGGACCGGGAGGGGATGCAGAAACGAGAAGGGCAATCGACTTAGCTATGATAGATCCGTCAACACCATTAAAGATTGCGGATATTGGCTGCGGTACAGGTTCTTCTACTCTATTGCTTGCCCGCTCATTAAATGCCCAAATCACGGCTGTAGATTTTTTGTCGGATTTTGTCGATGTGCTTAAAGTTAACGCCGAAAACGATGGCTTAACTAAAAAAATAGATCCTCTTGTATGTTCAATGGATAACCTGCAATTTGATAATGAGGAATATGATGTTATCTGGTCTGAGGGTGCTATATATAACATGGGTTTCAAAAATGGAATAAATGACTGGAAGCGTTTTTTGAAACCTGGCGGATTGCTTGTTGTGTCAGAAATCACATGGACAACTAATGATCGCCCACTTGAAATTCATGAATATTGGACGGCTGAATATTCGGAAATAAGTACGGCCTCTTCAAAGATTAGTGTTTTGGAAAATAGTGGGTATTCTCCAGTCGCGTATTTTGTTTTGCCAGAGCACTGCTGGTTAGATAACTATTATAGGCCAATGCAAAACAGTTTTGCCGAATTCCTCGCTCGGAATGCAAATAGCGAAAATGCTCAGGCAATAGTAGCGGCTGAAAAGAAAGAAATTGCTCTTTACGAGAGGTTTAAAGAGCATTATAGCTATGGAGTATATATTGCAAGAAAACTTGGCTATTAAAGCCATAACCCTCACACACACTCGGACAGGAAAAAGCAGAGCGAGGAACGAGCGGCGCTTTTTACTGCCGGTGCTGTAAGGGTTAGATTGCAGATACATCATATTGTCAATCGAATTTATCGCTCGCTTTCCAATTCGATCAAATCCAGTAGAGGTCAGGCACCCCGGTCTCCGATTTGGGAATTGGGATTGCGGATTTTAATAAGGTAAGATGTCTGATATAAGTTTGAGGGGGAAATTGTTATAATACTTTAAGCCTTGAGCCTTACACCCTAAACCAGCCTGCCCTCCGCAACCCGAAGGGTGTAGGAGGGAGGCCCGCTAAAGCTCTTCCGGTGTAAATGCCACAACATCGTCAATTTCGGCGCTGTCGGCGAACAGCATTACCAGCCGATCGATGCCCAGGGCATTGCCGCAGGCATCGGGCATATCGTTTAGAGAATTTAAAAAATTTTGAGGCATCGGATAGACCGATTTATTCAAAGATTTACGGATATTTTGTTCTGATTCGAAACGCGTCCGCTGCTCAGCCGGGTCGGTTAGCTCGCTGAAACCGTTGCACAGCTCAATGCCCGCGATGTAAAGCTCAAATCGCTCGGCCAGCTGCTTGTTTTGTGGCTTTAATTTTGCCAGAGCGCCGAGCGAGGCCGGGTAATCATAAAGAAAGAGCGGCCTGGCTGCCCCCAGGTTCGGTTCAATGTCATTAACCATGACCTCATCAAAGCAATCCTTTGCCAGGGCGTCGCCCACTGTTAGGGATGCGTAACGATTAAAGGCTTGCTCCACCGACATCCGCGGCCAGGGCGTCTCGAGGTGGATCAGTTGCCCCTGATATCCCAGGCTGTTGCCCCCTGTTATTTGTCTGGCAATAAAGCCGATGAGTTCTTCGCAGTCTACCATTAAATCGGCGTAACTGCCCCCCGCCTGGTACCATTCCAGCATGGTGAGTTCCGGAAGGTGCTTACGACCCCGCTCTTTGTTCCGGAAGCATTTGCAAATTTGAAATAACCTGGTATATCCGGCGGCCAGCAGTTGCTTCATGCACAACTCAGGTGAGGTTTGAAGATACCAACCCTCTGAGGCAACTGCATCGATATGAGCTTCCGGGGCCGGCGCCGGGATCCGGATGGGCGTGTCGACCTCGAGAAATTTTCGCTCAATGAAAAAACTGCGAACCGCCTGAATAATAGCAGCCCGCAGGTATAAATTTTTCATAATCTGAGACTGTCTGTATTTGTTCATGACTCTAAACACCGACCGTTCATAAAAACGACGGAGCGAAGCGACACCACAATTTTAGGCACTTTAGGCATTTTAGAGCACTTTAGGCATTTTTCGACCTGTCCTGGTTAAGTCTTTTTCTCAATATATTTATCTTCGGTACGGTCCTGAAGATAAATCCCATCGAATTGTCCCCGGCCCGCTTCATCGTACCATCGGTAGCCGATGTCTTTGCATTTAGGGCAGGCTTTACGGGGAATATGGACAGCCAGGATATGGGCACCGCGATCTGAGGATGAATCAAGTCTAAGGGCACCGGCGCAATCCGGGCAGATCTGAATATGTTCCGACTGGGATTCCCGGATTCCGTCGGTATCGTAGAATATGTTGCGCGTTTTTTTCTGGGGATCTGATTGGTCCAGGAGTTGATTCCTGGTGTCTTCTTTGTTTTGCCAGATGGACAAAACAATGTCGCCGATTTTTTCAATGGCCTCGGTCACCGCCGAAGTTTGGCGGATACGTTCCGGATCATAGTCCGGTTCCTTGATCCAGCTGTAATCGACCCCGGCCATGGCGAGCACGATGCCCAGGTTGACATAGGGCAGGGCGCCTTCTATGGCATACCCCCCCTCCAGCACGGCGATATCCGGTTTTAACATTGCCGTCAGGTCGGCATAGCCCTGGGCTGAAAAGTTCATGTTGGTAATCGGATCGCTGTAGTGGTTGTCCTGTCCGGCGGAGTTGATAATGATATCCGGTTTAAACTCGGCCAGAATCGGCATGACGATATTTTTTACGACATACAGAAATCCCTCCTCGGATGTCTGCGGCGGCAGTGGGATATTAAGCGTTTTGCCCACGGCGTTGATACCGCCCAATTCATCGGGAAATCCCGAACCCGGATACAGGGTCCGTCCATCCTGGTGAAGCGAAATAAAGAGGGTGTCCGGATCATGCCAGTAGATGTCCTGGGTGCCGTCTCCATGGTGACAATCCGTATCCACAATGGCCACCCGGTCGATGGCGTAAGCCTGCCGCAGGTATTCGATCATGACGGCTTCTATATTGATATTGCAAAATCCCCTGGCGCCGTGCACAACGCGCATGGCATGATGACCGGGGGGCCTGACCAGGGCAAAGCCTCTCTCAATCTGTCCATCGAGCACGGCCATGCCGATGGTCTTGGCGCCGCCGGCACTGATGAAATGAGATTCGGTGGTCACATTCCATACATCCGGCACGCAAAAGTGCACGCGCTGGATGTCTTTTAAGGCGACCGGATCCGGTTTCAGTTCAATAACGCCATCAATATCAAAGATGCCTTCCTCAAACAGCTGGTCCTGGGTATAGAGCAGACGTTCTTCCCTTTCCGGATGGGTCGGGCTGATGGCCCAGTCAAAGGCGGGGAAGAAGACCAGGCCGGTTTTGTGCTTGGCTTTTAACATTTCGGATTCCCGTTCTTTATGTTGGTAAAAAACTTCAGGAGACAGATTCAACGTCGAACATCGAACGTCCAACATCGAACATCGAATAATGATGACGCTACGCTTTATCGATTTTAAAATAAGCGAATCACGCTGAAGACGTGATCTAAAGACCCAGAATTTCGAAAGGTAGCTTCGCTTTGCTCAGTCTTTTTTAAATTGACAGAATACATTATTCGATGTTGGACGTTCGATGTTCGATGTTGGATGTTCATTTTTTAGATAATTCTCGAATCACATCATCATATCCGTGGATCAACCCCGGCTTGACCTGGACTTTGACCCGGATATTTTTTCCGGTGGTACTAAACCCGCGTACCATGTTAAACTGCAGCGTTTCAAGTACTTCCATTTCTAAGTGGTCGGCATTGGCCCCCCGTTCGATAGCCTTGGTTTTCAGCAGATCAAGTGCCTGGCGGATGGCGGCTTCGATGTCAAATTGGGGGTTGATCCTTTGGCTGAAATTTTCTTCCGGGGCTTCGGCCACCTGTCTTTCCGTATCGGCAAAAAAGTTGACCTGGCAGGTCGTCCGGGCCAGGGCGGCACCGATGGCATTGGCCACCTTGCACCTGGGAACCACCCGAATGCGATAATCGGAAATGCTTTCCAGATACCCGGCAAAATACGGCGCGGGACCGCCCAGAACATAGATGGATTTAGGCCGGACAATATATCCTTCCTGGAGTTCATGGATCGTATAGACCGGTTTACTGTTGATTCGATAAACTAATTGCCGGGCGGCGGATAATATTTTTTTGCAGGTCTGATCGAGAATTTCCGCGGCCAGGGATTTAACCGAGAATCCCAGTGCGGCGGCCAAGGGCTCAAGCCCTTCGACGGCCTTCTCCCGGCTGCCGTCGGGGATATCTTCCAGTATAAAAAGGGCATCCGTAGGCGTGGGCGCCGGCCCGCCATAGGCCATCGCCGACCCCCATCGCTCAGGACCAATGTAAAGATTGCCGTCGTCTACCCTGACGACGCTGTCTCCGCCCAGGGCAATGGAAAGCGTTTCCAGGGACCGGATCAGCGTTTTATATCTGTCCAGTTCAATTCCCAGGGGATCGAGTACGGGGACCCGGTTGATAAGCACCGCTATGTCAGTGGTCGTTCCCCCGATATCCATTACCAGGGCATCCTCATCTTCAGATCCGAAGGCAAAGGCCGTGGCTCCCATGACACTGGCCGCCGGGCCGGATTGAATCGTCTGGGCCGGATATTCAATGGAGGTGGCAAAATTCATGTTGCCGCCGTCTGCTTTAAGCAGGCGCAGGGGGATTTTCAGCCCAATGGCCTGCAGGGATTTCTGCACGGCATGGTAAAATTCTTTGTGAAGCGGGTAGACCGAAGCATTTAAAAAAGTGGTTGCAATCCGACGGGCGAAATTCAAATTTCCGGAGATGCGGTGACCCATAAAAACTTTTTCAAAGGAATTGTTTAATATCCGGCTCATTTCCAATTCATGGCAGGGGTTGCGAACCGAAAATTTGCTCACCACTCCGACGTACTGGATGCCTTCTTTTTTCAACTCAGCGGCAATTCTTTCAATTTCATCGGCATTAATCGGCTCAATCTCCCGGCCTCTGTGATCGATGGAGCCTGCAACCACAAAATAATGGGAGTTGGTGCGGTAAAATTCCGGATCGATGCCGGGGCCGCTGGAGACGATCATACCCACGAGCGGAACCTTATGTTGAACGATGGCGTTGGTGGTCAGGGTGGTGCTTAGGACAATGCGGTCGACTGCGGTGGGGTCAATGTCCTTTGTGATCGCTGTTAACCCCGCTGATACCGAGCTAAACAGATCTGAGGGATCAGTGGGGACTTTGACCTCTTTTTGAAGTCCTTGATTATCGAGCAGAACGACATCGGTATGGGTGCCGCCTACGTCTAAACCTATGATCATTGATTTATCCTGATCGGGATGTTAAAAATTAAATTTTATGGTATCTAAAATGAAATCCGATGTCAATGTTCTGAGAATCAATTGGGTAGATTCGTGTTCCATCTGGTTGAAAAATAATACGGTTCATGGGACCTGCCCGCCATTGCTCTTGACACCCTATCATTAATTTTGGCATTATTATTTTTAGTTTCTCGAAAGGAGGATGTGAGAATGAGAATTTTTAGGATTCTTCTCATGTTATTTTTCATTGCGATGTGTGTCACCACCATCACTTTTGATAAAGTTAGGGCCGATGATACGATTACCATTGGTGAAATCAATACCTACAGCAAACTGACCAGCTTTACCATCCCTTACAGAAATGGCTGGCAGCTGGCGCTTGAGGAAATTAACAATTCCGGCGGCGTTATGGGAAGGAAGCTTAAGGTTATATCCCGTGATGATGCGGGCAAGCCGGGAAACGCTGTCACAATTGCCGAGGAACTAATCCGGAAAAATAAAGTTGTTTTAATTATGGGATCCTTTTACTCACACGTTGGGCTCGCATTGACGGATTTCGCCAAGCACAATCAGGTTTTATATGTTGCCGCCGAACCATTGTCCGATGCCCTGGTTTGGTCGAAGGGAAATCGATATACATTTCGTTTGCGGCCGTCAACCTATATGCAGGCAGCCATGCTGGCCGAAGAAGCCGCGAAACATCCTGCCAAACGTTGGGCAACCATTGCACCTAATTATGCTTATGGTAAAGATGCTGTTAAAGCCTTTAAAAAAGTATTGTTATCCAAACGGCCGGATATTCAGTTTGTTGCCGAACAATGGCCGGCCTTGTCCCAAATAAATGCCGGGGCCGAGATTCAAGCCCTTTTAGAAGCCAAACCGGAAGCCGTTTATAATGTAACCTTTGCCGGTGATTTGGCCAAATTTGTTAGAGAAGGAAAACTGAGGGGTTTTTTTAAAAATATATATGTGGCCAGCTTGCTTACCGGCGAACCCGAATACCTGGATCCATTAAAAAATGAGGCCCCTGAAGGGTGGCTGGTTACCGGATACCCCTGGTATGATATTGAGCGTCCGCAGCATCTGCGGTTTGTAAAAAATTATAAAGAAAAATTTAACGATTATCCTCGAATGGGATCTCTTGTTGGTTACAATGTGATGATGGCGGTGGCCAAAATGCTGCAGAAAGCCAACTCGACCCAAACGGAAGAAATGGTGAATGCAATGGAAGGTTTGGAATTTGATTCACCGATCGGGCCGATAACGTTTCGTAAAATTGACCATCAGTCAACCATGGGCGCTTATGTCGGCCGCGTTGCCTTGGCAAAAGGTAAAGGTATCATGATTAACTGGAAATATGCCGACGGGAAAGATTATCTGCCAGGAGATGCGGAAGTAAAGCAGATGAGACCACAGGAGTAGGGCACTCTAATTCGGACAGGTCGAACATCGAACACTGAAAGGATGAACATCGAACATCGAACGTCCAACATCGAATGTTGAATGAGAAAAAAGATGACGAAGCAAGCGTATCATCTTGAAGAAGCGAACCGGACTAGTTCGATATCTG
>JAIVWA010000199.1:0-7754 GCA_049190255.1 Gammaproteobacteria bacterium
CCGCAAGTGGAAAGGTTCTCGTGTTAACAGGTGTGCCCGTTGAGCCCGTCTGCCGGTTGGCCCGTATTGTTTGCGAGATTTCACATCTGGCGGGCTAAACCGGCTAACAGGCCCAACCTGTTTAGTCCTTGGACGCTTGGGCTCCTATGGCGCATGATCTACAATTTAGAGATGGGTTATAGATTCATTTATTCCGGTGGATCTCAATCGCTTCCACCACATAGGGCGTGATGTTGTCGACGATGACCTGATACCCTTTTGCTGTGGGATGGATGCCATCAGCCTGATTCAGCTCAGGGTTTGCCGCCACACCGTCTAAGAAAAATGATGCCAGAATAACGTCTGCGCTGCGGGCAACTTCCGGATAAATATTGGCAAAGGCGGTGGTGTAGTCTTTTCCCAGATTCTGGACGATCTGCATAGCACCCAGGACCACGATTACATTTTCTTCTTTTAGCATCCGGATGATTTTTTGGATGTTTGTTTTGATTAAATCAGGATCGAGACCACGGAAACCGTCATTGGCTCCGATGACCAGTATGACGATATCCGGTTTTAAGGTTAATACCCATTTTATTCTCGAAAGGGTTCCGCTGGAGGTTTCGCCGCTTATTCCGGCATTAATTACCTGGTAAGGATGGCCCTGTCCCCTCAATTTTTTTTCAAGCACTGCCGGATAGGCAAATTCTTCCTCAACTCCCAATCCTTCGGTCAGGCTGTCGCCCACGGCCACAATGACGCCTTCATAACCAGGCGTTTTTGGTTCAGTCGGTGGCGGTGCAGGTTCTTCTCCACATCCCTGAATCAATAACGAGATGATGATAGTAAAGAAAATTATGAGTCTAAGTTTTTTTAATTCCGCATTCCCCATTCCGCATTCCCCATTCGAGTCATTCCCGACTCTGCTCCCTTAAAAACACCACCGGCTTCTTGCGCAGGATTGAAATAGAAGGCAATAATCCCACCGTCACCACCAGCAATAGGGTTACCCCAAGCAACAAGATGCTATCAATGATAAAAGGCTGATAAGATATATTCATAACCTTTAAGCAGATCAGCCAACTAGCGGCCTGTGAGATCAGCAGGGCCTGGCCGGTGCTCACCAAACCCAGGACGAGATTTTCGAGCGTAAACACTTTGACCACGAAATTATTCCTTGCTCCCAGAATTTTATAGTAAACAGCCTCCTGGATTCGGGCGTAACGGGTGGCCAGGATTGAACTGAGAATAATTAAAATGCCCGCGACGATGCTGAAGGCGGCAAAAAACCGGATAATCAGAGATAATTTTTTGACAACGCCTGAAAAAATCGTCAGCAATTCAGTCGTATCGATAACGCTTATGTTCGGAAAGTTTTCTACAATTTTTGTTTGCAAAGCCGAGATTTGCGGTTTGGCGACTCTGACCGCCGTAAATATGGTTTGGGGGGCATCCCGCAAAGCACTATCGGGGAATACGAAATAGAAAAACGGGCGGATAGATTCCCGCGTCCGGGAGCGAATACTAGAGATGCGGGCCTGCAGGGGCACCCCCTGGACTTTGAAAGTGATGTGATCCCCAATCTTCATTTGATTGCTGTCGGCCACCGTATCCATAACCGAAACCTGGCGGTCCCCCCAACTTTTCTGATAAAGACGGTCTCCTTTTATGATGACTTCATCTTCCAGTAGATAATTGCGATAGGTGAGGTTAAACGTGCGGGCCAGATTGTCGCCGCGCCGTTGTCGTTCCTGTTGCCGATGTATTTTTTGACCGTTGATGGACATGATTTTAGCCCTGATGATAGGATAATATTGGGCCGGCAGGCCCAGGACATCGGAAAATTTTTCCAGCTGGGATGGTTGAATGTCGAGAAAAAATACGTTGGGCGCATCCTGGGGGTAGGACTGGATAAAGCTGGCGTCCAGATTTTGTTCGATTAAATAAATGGCAAATATAACGGCAAACGATGCTGTCAGAGTGATAATAATCGACCGGGTGGCATTTTTCGGTCGAAACAGGCCTTTGATCGCCTGCCGGATCAACAGGGAGCGAACCCTTGAGCGTTTGAGGATCAACAAGACCGCCCCTGTCAAAACAGCGGTGATGACAATCAGCAAAATGACTCCCAGAATAAAATACAGGGCGGTTTTGAGTTCGTTGACCTGCCAGAATACCAGCAGCACAAAAAAGGCTAATATTAGAAATCCACTCAGATAAATGGGCAGCCTGGCTTGCGGCCGAATTCGCTCTTTGCGGAAGATAATGACCGGTTTGATGTCTTTTAATCGATGCAGCGGTATAAACGAGAAAAGGCCAACGACAAGTACCCCCAGGCACAGTCCCTCCAGTACCGCTTTCCAGGAAATAATCAGGGCAATATTTTCAGGAAGAAAACCTCTGAAAAGAACATCTATACCACTTTGGAGTAAAAGGCCGGACAGCAGTCCAATAATTGTTCCCGCCAATCCCAGAATAGAGAGGATAAAAATATACTGGCGGGTAATGAAATGACTTTTAGCTCCCACCGTTTTCATGATGGCGATTGTTTTTTCCTTCTCCTTTAAGAAGGCAGTTAAGGCACTCTGGATGCCGATGCCGGCCAGCAGCAGCGTGAATATGGAAATCAGGCTCAGGTCAAAAAAGAGATTGTCAAAAAACCGCTTAATACGTGATCGTGCGGTTCGGTAGGTATCGACACGCTCCTGCTCGGCATCGGCAACAGCCCTTAACCGGTCGGCAATCGAACGGATTTTGTCTTCCTGCAAAACCTTGATCAGATAAAAGTGGCGAACCCGGCTTCCCTTTTTGACCAGGTCCAAACGGTCGATATCGGCGGCTGCTATGAATATGCGAGGTCCCAATAAGAAAATATTGACCGGCTGATCCGGTTCCTGCAGGACAACATCTTTAATTGTCAAGGTGGTGCTGCCGACGTGCAAGGGGTCTCCCACCTTCAGATTGAGCCGATCAAGCAGGCTCTGGGCGACGATGATGCTGCCCGGCGTAAGAACACTGGCAAATTTGCGGCCGGATTTCAAAACAACCTGGCCGTAAAACGGATATCCCGGCTGCACTATTTTCAACTTGGCCAGCAAAGAATCCCGGCCTTTCCGGCTGCGAACAACGGAATAAAATTTCCAGACCCGGTGGCCGATAATTTCGTTTTGATCCTCAAACTGCCTAACTGTGTTTACCGTTCCCGGTGAAATCTCGTAATAGGACTGGATGATGATGTCGGCCCCATGCAGGGTCTTGGCGTCATTGAGCAGTGACGCATTAACGCTGGCGGAAAACCCGTTTAAGGAGATGAGGGTGACAATGGAAAGCGCCACGCACAGAACAAATACAATCGCCTGCCGCCGGGAGTGTACAATCTGCCGGATAATGAATTGAGGATGCAGGATTCCGTTTTTCATTTTGAAATTCGTCCATCCTTGAGGATAATCATGCGGTCGGCAATCCTGGCGATATCTATGCTGTGGGTTACCAGCACCAGGGTGGTCTGGTGTTCTCTTTGAAATTCCAGCAGTAAATCCAGAACGGCCTTTCCGTTTTCTGAATCCAGGTTGCCGGTGGGTTCATCGGCAAAGATAATTTTGGGATTGTTGATGACAGCCCGGCATATGGCCACTCGCTGCATTTCGCCGCCGGAGAGCTGGTGCGGATAGTTGTCACTGCGTTTTTGCAAACCAACGCGTTTTAGCAGCCCGGCAGCTTTGTCATGGGCCTGGGGATCACGCCTGATCTCAGCCGGAAACATGACATTTTCCAGGGCCGTTAAGGACGGAACCAGATGAAATGACTGAAAGACAAAACCGATTGTTTCATTGCGCAGCGGGGCCAGAGCATCCTCGGTGGCCTCGGTGATATCCATTTCTTCCAATAGAACTCTGCCGGACGATGGTTTGTCCAGGCCCGACAACAAACTCAGCAAAGTGGTCTTGCCGCTGCCGCTGCTTCCCTCGACAACTAAAAACTCACCCTCGGCCACCGAAAGGGATACATCGTCCAGCACGCGTATTTCCCGGTCTGCAATGGTGTAGGTTTTGGTTATGTTTCGGGCCTCGACAACGGGCATGGTATTAATCACTCTTTTTTTTGTCCAGCGCCCGCTGCAATTTTTCGCCCAGAGCTCCCAGGGAGGAGGTGGAAGCGTTTGAAAACGTTTGCCAGTTTTGCTCATCGGCCGTATCGGCCGGCGTCAGGGTGATTTTCCTTTCCCCCGGGTTGATAGCTTCGACCATAATCGCGATGGCGTCGCCTTCTTTGAGTTTTTCAAGTTCGGCCGGTTTGTCGGCTTTTTTGAGGTTCGATTTCGGAAGAAGTCCGGTGATGCCGGGTTCCAGATTAATAAAATAACCGAATTTTTCTTTTTTTTCCAAAATGCCTTTCACAGCCTGGCCGATGGTGTATTTTTCGGCCACATCGACCCACGGATCGCCTTCAGCATCCCGGATACTTAACGACAAACGCCGTTTGTCAAGGTCCACCTCTTTGATCAAAACCGACACGGTTTCGCCGGCGGTGACGACATCCTCGGATTTTAGCACCCGCTTTTCATAACTCATTTCACTGATGTGGACCAGTCCTTCAATCCCGGGGGCAAGTTCCACAAAGGCCCCGAAATTTGTACAGTGGGTGACGGTTCCCTGGATTTTATCTCCCTCGTGAAAATGTTCGCCGATACTGACCCAGGGATCTTCGGTGAGCTGTTTCATTGACAGGCTGATTTTTAGCATTCCGGGTCGTTTATCAGGCTCGATGCCGATAACCTTAACCCGGACGGTATCGGAGACATTGACCAGCAATTCCGGTTTGGCCGTTTTTGACCAGCTCAGCTCCGAGACATGCACCATCCCCTCCACTCCGAGCGACAGGCGGACGAAAGCGCCGTAGGGCATTAGCCTGGTGACGGTGCCGTCTAAAATGTCGTCCACCTTTAAGGTCTGATAAAATTCTTTTCTGTCTTTTTCCTGCTCACGTTCCAGAAGTTTGCGCCTGGAAAGGACAATATTTCGGCCATTTTCTTCAAAGGTGATAATTAAAAAATTAAAGGTTTGACCGACGTAGTCCGAGGGGTTCTCCACAAAATTGATATCGACCTGGCTGATGGGACAAAATGCTTTTCGCTGCAGGACCTCCACCCGAAAACCGCCTTTGCACGTTTCGCTGACTTTACCCTCTACCGGTACGGATTTTTCATAAGCTTCTTTTAACATATTTAGACCACCAATGCCCGACATCGCCTTTGACAGCCTGATTTCGTCATCCGACAGGGCCACGACATAGAGTTCCAGCATGTCGCCTTCGTTAAGTGCCAGTTCCTGGTTTTTATCGAGTAATTCGGCCTTGTCGACCACTCCGTCAATTTTGGTGCCGGTATCGACAAAAACAGAGTCCTTGCCGATGGATATAATTTTACCGCGGATTTTATCTCCGACGCTAACATCGGCGTCCATACCCGGACCGTAAGCTTCCAGCAGTGCGGCAAAGCTTTCTTCTTTTTCTTCATTATTGTCATCGCCCAAATGATTTGTCATGATTACTACTCCTTTGGTCGTCATTGTGAAGCTAGTATTTTTGAGATAGCTTCGTGATTGTCACAACCCTGTGACAGATATAGAAATATCAGGGGCGTTTATTATTTTCAAGGATATAATATATTGGTTATAGATGCGATAGTTTTTTTCCTGTTTTTAGTGAATATTAGATTGACAAAATGCATACTATATAATAAATATTGATGATAATTCAAACAGTTATAAAATGAGAGGATCGGATGAAGAACCATCGTCAATACTTGATGGAAGATGACCGGGAAGCCGTGCGTCTGGATTTAAAGACGGATGCGGCAATTGTTGAAAAACAAGCCCTATGGGCCGGCATCAAACCCGATATGCGGGTTGCCGACTTAGGGTGTGGCGCGGGTAAAACCACCTTCCATCTAAACCGGCTGGTGCAACCGGAGGGCCAGGCCATCGGTGTTGATATTGCAGAGCAGCGGATTGAATATGCCAAAACCCATTACAGCAATGAAAGCATCGAGTATGTTGTGGCCGACATCCGCCAACCGCTCGAGGACCTTGGGCATTTCGATTTTATCTGGGTTCGTTTTGTCCTCGAATATTATCTTGAGGGCAGCTTCGATATTGTCAAAAACATTACCAAAAATCTAAAGCCCGGCGGGATTATTTGCCTGATTGATCTGGACTGCAATTGCCTGCGGCATTACGGATTGCCCGAGCGCCTCGGCCGAGCCACCGGCGGCGTTATGAATTGGCTTGAAAAAAAATGCAATTTTGATCCCTATGTGGGGGTAAAACTGTATTCTTTTCTTTATGATTTGGGCTTCGATGAGATTGATGTGGATCTCAGCGCGCATAATATGTTTTTTGGCGCGCTAAAAGAGAATGAAAAGCTTTTTTCCATGCAAAAGGCCGAAATTGGCGGAAGAAATTCGGGTTATCCGTTTGAGGAATACGACGGGAACTTTGATAAGTTTCTTGAAGAGGTCAAAATATTTTTCAACGATTCGCGAGTATTTTACTATACGCCGTTGATTGCCTGCCGGGGACGCAAGCGTTAGAAGCGGTTTCAAAACCCCATCTAATCCGCCTACGGTGGATTGCGAGCTTCTTAGAAATGCTCACATGATACCACGTTGAGCCGGTTGGCCCGTTAGTCCGTTAACCGGTTCAAGAGCAACCCATGCAGACGGGCACACGGGCCAACCGGCCAACCCTTCATAGGGTATTGCCCTTATACGTCTGTGCGCCTCTTGTATTTGGGCGCGATCTGAGGTTTTGGAACCACTTTTATATGAACCGTACCAGGCGTTTTAAATACCGGAAGTAAGCATCTGAATATTGCAGGCTGCAAATCCAGAGGTTGTAAGTCTTATCATATGGAATCTGCTTTTCGTCTGCGAAGGCTGCCGGATAAATCAGGGTGGGAAAGTCCTTTTTGTCGGTTTTATTTGCTATTTTTGAGATGGCCGCCTGAAAAATCTCTGCCTTGAACTCCTCTGAGTCCGTTACGAATACTTTGACACAGTTGGTGATATCTGAAAGATTCAAACCCACGTCAGATTTATTTACCAAAAAGACTGCTTTAAGAAGCCCGTTGCGTTTCAAGGAGTAAAGATAGCGCAGCCTGGTCAAGCCCTGCTGTTCGTATTCTTTGCTCAGACTGTCGCTGTATAGTTTCTCCGGTACCAGATCCAGGGCATCCAGCAAAAGCCCGCCTGACGTATGGTTATAAAAGCCCGCCAGCTCACGCAGATCTTCAGACCCGGTTTCAGTTATTTGCCAGCCCTCAGGCAAATCCGACGCTGAGCAGCGTGCATTGTTGAAATGGTGATAAGCAAATCCGTCCAGTGAACATCCTTTGGGGTCGTCGATGTTTTTAGCCGCGCCTCCGAACACTCTGCTGGGAAATTTGTTACCCGGCTGGTAGTAACAGATCATATAATCCATGTGAAGGGAATAGAGGCGGTGGGAGTCATTGATCATGCGTCCGATTTGATCGAGGACAATCAGTCCTGCTTTGTTTAATGCTGATTTCCTGGCAGCGTGGTGATGAATCATCCAGGCGCTATCATAAAAGCGTAGCATGGCCATATGGCCGAAAATGGTTCCCTTCTCCTGATAAATGAAATGCCTGGCGATTTGGGGATTTTGGGTATAGATCTTGGCGTAGGTTTCTTTAATCTGCTTTTTGTTTTTCTGTATCGCCGCATACTTGTCAGGGTAAATGAATCCGGTTTCAAAAAA
>JAIVWA010000200.1:0-7749 GCA_049190255.1 Gammaproteobacteria bacterium
CCACCGCGTACTATCGGGTTTAGTAAGATTATTGCCTGACATGAGCTATCACGGTTTAAAGGTTTAGGCTCCTGTATAAGGTTTCAGGTGTCAGGCACCTTGGAATGCGGAATGCGGAAAAGGCGCTGGCTGAATGTCTGATTTTCATATTTTCCGCATTCCGCATTCCGAATTCCACCTTCAATAGCCATTAAGGTGTGGATTCTGCCTTCTGAAGCGCCTCGGTTTGATAATAAGTTGACAGGTTCTCTATGAGTTCGTCAATATTTCCCTGCAGAATGCTATCCAGTTTATAGAGCGTCAGGTTGATACGATGGTCCGTCACCCGGCTCTGGGGAAAGTTGTAGGTTCTGATTCTGCCGCTTCGATCACCCGTACCCACCTGGCTTCTGCGTTCTTCGGAACGCTTTTCGTTTTGTTCAAGAATCATTTGATCCAGCAGCCGCGCCCGCAAGACTTTCATGGCCTTAACTTTATTTTTCAGCTGCGATTTTTCATCCTGACAGGTCACCACAAGGCCGGTGGGAAGATGGGTAATGCGCACGGCTGAATCGGTAGTGTTCACGCTCTGTCCCCCCGGGCCGGTGGCTCGATATACATCTACTTTGAGTTCGGAAGGATCGATCTCAATATCTACTTCTTCTGCCTCGGGCAAAACAGCTACCGTAACCGCCGATGTATGGATGCGTCCCTGAGTTTCTGTGGCAGGCACCCGTTGCACCCGATGGATGCCGCTTTCGTATTTAAACACACTATAGGCTCCCTGGCCCTGTATCATGGCGATGATTTCTTTCAAGCCCCCGACCCCGGTGGGATGATGGGTGATTATCTCCACCTTCCAGTTTCGTTTTTCAGCATAGCGGCTATACATCTTGAAAAGATCGCCGGCAAACAAAGCCGCTTCCTCACCACCGGTTCCGGCACGAATCTCGACGATGACATTTTTCTCATCATTGGGATCTTTGGGCAGTAACAGCGCTTTTAATTCGCCTTCGATTTTTTCTTTTTCCAGGCTCAGTGTGGTGATTTCATCCCGAGCCAGACCCTTTATATCAGGATCGGCATCCTTTAACAGTTCCTGACTCTCCTCGAGATCATTCAAGGTCTGCTTGTACTTGCGGTAGACAGTAACGATCTTGTTGAGTTCAGCATGCTCGCGCACAAATTTCTGGTATGCATCCCGGTCCTGAACGACTTCCGGATCAGCCAGATGCTTCTCAATGTCGATGAAACGTTCTTCAACCCCTATTAATTTATCAAACAT
Source organism: Gammaproteobacteria bacterium (assembly GCA_049190255.1). Lineage (GTDB taxonomy): Bacteria > Desulfobacterota > Desulfobacteria > Desulfobacterales > JAFDCJ01 > JAFDCJ01. The sequence continues at coordinate 1,265 of JAIVWA010000200.1, forward strand.
TTTTTTATTCGGGAAAGGAATCGATCCGGCTTACCTGTACCGGGCATCAAAACAAGGTCATTCGGATAGGTTGTGTCAGGTTCAGCCATGAAGCCTAACGGCTTATCTGCAAATTTGAATTGACAGGCGGGGTTAAACTATGTGGGTTTCTCTTGTTTCTGGAATTTTTCGTATTTTTTCCGGAATCGCTCGATTCGACCCGCGGTGTCGATAAGTTTCTGTTTACCGGTAAAAAAAGGATGACATTTGGCGCAAATTTCAACACGGATATCAGATTTGGTCGAACCGACCTGTATCTCATTGCCGCATGCACATCGTATGCTCGTTTCTTTGTACTCAGGATGAATTCCCTTTTTCATGTTATTTGCAACTCCCTATTTGAATGATCCGCCTGCGGCGGAACGAATGACGAATTATGTAATTTTGACGATTTCGTAAAAGTTGTGCTTCCTATAGAGCACTAAAGGTCATATGTCAAGCGCCGCGCATCATTTGTATTATCTGTTCATTGAATTTAGAAACTGTTCGTTGTCTTTGGTGCCACTCATTTTTTCAAGTAAAAACTCCATACTGTCAACCGTATTTAGCGTTGTCAGCAGTTTACGCAATATCCACACGCGGTTGAGCCTAGCCTCATCCAAGAGAAGTTCTTCTTTGCGCGTGCCGGAGCGTTTGATGTCAAAAGACGGGTACACACGTTTATCTGCCAACCGGCGATCCAGCTGAATCTCGGCATTTCCGGTTCCTTTAAACTCCTCGAAGATGACCTCATCCATGCGACTGCCGGTATCAACCAGCGCGGTGGCAAGAATCGTTAGACTGCCCCCTTCTTCGATATTTCTGGCCGCGCCGAAAAAACGTTTGGGGCGCTGCAAAGCATTGGAATCCACACCACCGGACAGGATTTTACCGCTGGGCGGAACAACCGAGTTGTAGGCCCGGGCCAGACGCGTAATACTGTCTAAAAGAATAACCACATCCTTTTTGTGTTCCACCAGTCGTTTGGCCTTCTCGATGACCATTTCGGCAACCTGAACGTGCCTTTCGGCCGGTTCATCAAAGGTAGAACTGATGACCTCCGCTTCGACCGTCCGTTGCATATCGGTGACTTCTTCGGGCCGTTCGTCGATCAGCAGCACAAACGGTACGACATCTTTGTGGCTGGCAATGATTGAATTGGCGATAGCTTGCAGCAACATGGTTTTACCGGATCGGGGCGGGGATACGATCAGTCCCCTCTGGCCAAACCCGATCGGAATCATTAAATCCATTATGCGCGTGGAAAAATTCCCGGAGTCGGTTTCAAGACTAATTTTACGTTCAGGATAAAGGGGGGTCAAATTATCAAAAAGGATCTTATCCCGGGCCACTTCGGGGTCTTCATAGTTGACGGCTTCGACTTTCAAAAGCGCAAAATATCTTTCCGACTCTTTGGGCTGTCGGATCTGCCCTGAAACCGTGTCACCGGTTCTTAAGTTGAAACGTCGTATCTGGGAAGGAGACACGTAAATGTCATCCGGACCCGGCAGATAGTTGGAGTCCGGGGACCGCAAAAATCCAAACCCATCCGGTAAAATTTCCAGGGTCCCTTCTCCGAAAATGAGGCCATTTTTTTCAATCTGGGTCTGAAGCAAGGCAAACATCAATTCCTGCTTGCGCATCCCCGCTGCCCCTTCAACTTTCAATTCTTTGGCCATCTGTGTGAGTTCGCTGATTTTTTTTTCTTTAAGTTCAGCAATGTTCATCAAATTATTCCCCTTGTTTTTTTTCATCGCTAATAACTAATCCCACTATCCCTTTGAAATATTAAATATATATGCGTCTCCGGCAGAGTAAGCTGGAAACACGGCTGTATACAAATTCACCGGTGTTAGGATGCATATCCTGATGCTTGCATTCGATTTTAAACGTGCTACTCTATTTAAGACCGGCCAAACAGAAAAGGCATTGTAAACGTATCCGTATAAAGTTTGCTTACAAAGGTGATTTACTGATTGGATCCATGCCGGTTATTAAGGAGGAAATTGAGTGTTAAGTGAATTATTTTAGAAGAAAAAGATATCCTCTCGCTCTGGCGGGTTCCACATGCCTTTAACCATGTAAGATTAATAAATATATCATAATATCCATGCTGTCAAGCGCTTTCGTTCGTTTTTTAGACTTTTGGCTGAAATTTCTCCTCATTTTTCAATAGTGGCCGCGGTCAAGATAATGAAACTCCCAATCGATACAGAGATCTTCCCGGAAAAAACGGGTGTTTATGTGGTCGGCGGGTCAATCCGGGATCTGATTTTAAAAAGGAAACCGTTGGATTACGACCTGGCCGTTCAGCATGATGCGGCGTTGTTCGCCAGGCGCCTGGCCGCCAATACTTCCGGCCATATTGTTGAATTTGGCAAGCACGGATATACCATGCGGCGAGTGGTAACCAAAGATCATTTTTTCGACATTATGCCGATCAGCGGCGAAAATATAACCAGCGATCTACTCAGTCGGGATTTTACCATCAACGCCATGGCCGTGGATGTATCAAACGGTAATCTGATTGATCCCCTGGACGCGCAAAAAGATCTGGCAGCAAAGAAAGTCCGCCTGGTTTCACGGGAAGTATTCCGCCAGGATCCGTTGCGTCTGGTTCGCGCCTATCGCATGGCAGCTGCTCTTGATTTTACCATAGATAAGGATACGAAGGCTGCCATTGAAACGGATGCCGATCTAATCCAGAAAACAGCCGGGGAACGAATCCGCGAAGAACTATTTAAAATTCTGCAATGTGCCAATTCCCATGTTTATCTTGCGATGATGGCTCGCAGTGGTCTCTTGTTTAGCGTTTTCCCGGAGTTCTTGAAACTAAAGCAGCTGCGGCTGCATCCCGCAGCCCCCCGAACTGTATTGGAGCAGACCCTGGATTCGTATTTTCATCTTGAAATGCTATTAGATCCCGCTGATGAATTAGGGCGCTTAATTCGTGTCCACTCTGATAAAGAGCATGCTGTCACCCGCTCAATACTTTTAAAATGGTCCCTGTTGTTCCATGACCTCGGCAGTCCACCGGCCAAGCCAACCATCGCTCATGCCAAAAAAAGCGATTATATCGCCCATGCAGCCCGGAGCGCTGTCTTGGCTCAAGAAATCTGCAAGCGCCTGAGATTTTCAAGGCGTCAGACGGATATCATTGAATCTATCGTCCGGAATCATTTCAGACCGTTTATTTTATTCCATGCGCATTTAAATAATGGCCCCGTAGATAAAGGATTTATACGCTTCTTTTTAAAATGCGGTGATGTCACCCCCGATGTTCTGCTGCATGCCTTGGCAGAATTCATGGGAAAAAACGATTCGAACCCATCGGACACACAAAAATTTACTGAATTTATCCGGTCGCTCATCCAGAAATATTATACGGTATTGCTTCCCAGGGCCTCGGTGCCTTCCCCCATAAACGGCAAAGATCTAATCAATGAATTCGGGATGAAACCTTCAGCGCAATTCAAGCAAATTTTAGCGCGTGTCGAAGAGAAACGTCTCACAAAACAAACATTCACCCGTGAAGAAGCCATCAAACTGGTCAAGAAGCTGTTAAACCAGAAATAGTTACTGAGAACACTGAAAGGACGTTCATCTTTGAAAACAAAAGGTCCTATCTAAAATGAGATAGGACCTTAATTTTGATAATATGAATTTGAGGTGAGCCGTTTAACTCAGCTTTTCAAGCCCGGCATAAATCTGATCCCGAATTTCCTCGACCTTTCCAACCCCTTCAATGCGGATATACTTCGGTGCTTCCGATTCGCCGGAACTCTCCCAGGTTTTGTAATAATCTATCAAGGGTTCGGTTTGGGCATGATAGACATCGAGCCGTTTGCGAACCGTCTCTTTCTGGTCGTCATCGCGCTGGATGAGATCTTCGCCGGTAACATCATCTTTGCCCTCCACTTTGGGCGGATTAAATATGATGTGGTAGGTCCGACCGCTGGCAAGATGAACCCGTCGTCCGCTCATGCGTTTGATGATTTCTTCATCCGGTACATCGATATCCACTACCGCGTCGATGGCAACGCCGGCTTCCTTCAGGGCATCCGCCTGGGGTATGGTGCGCGGAAAACCGTCAAACAAAAAGCCTTTTTCGCAATCGGCCTCCTTGATGCGTTCTTTGACAAGTCCGATAATAACATCATCGGGTACCAGGGCCCCTGAATCCATGTACCCTTTAGCCTTTTTACCCAGTTCGGTTCCGGCCTTAAGCGCCGCCCGCAGCATATCGCCCGTAGAAATCTGTGGAATTTGGAATTTGTCTTTTACGAAATTAGCCTGGGTTCCTTTGCCCGCTCCAGGGCCTCCTATCAGAATCAAACGCATTTGAAAACCTCCTTTTGGTTGTTTTTTTGACGGCAAAGTATGGCTGAATGCCGGATGGGTGTCAAGGGAATAATGGGCGTAAAAAAAACTGTTTGTGGTAAAATTTTTCTTGCCATTCGTTCAATTATTCGGTAATAGATATCATTTATGATTAAAGCATTGATTAACCATCGGTAATACTAGGCATTGCACTATTTCCCGATGGCAAGAAGGGGGCGAGGTATTTGAAGAATATTGAAGTCAGAGTCATTGACAATGACATTGAAAAAGCAATGCGCATATTGAAAAAAAAGATTCAAAACGACGGCCTTTTCAAGCGTCTTAAATTAAAAAAGAGCTATGAAAAACCAAGCGAATTTCGCCGTCGCAAACAGCGCGAAGCTTTGAGGCGAGAACGAATCGCCGCCAGCAAAGCCAGAAACAGAAGATAACATCAATTTCATTTAAAGGAAAAACCCGGTAAGGTCGCACAATTGCCGGGTTTTTTTAATGGATATGGTATCCGATAATTCATATCATAGCTGCCTGGAAGACATGTTCGGCCTTCACAGATTCGGCATTAAGCTGGGTCTATCCACTATCAGACAGATTCTATCCGGTCTGGGTAATCCCCAGAATACCTATGCCTGTGTCCATGTGGCCGGCACCAACGGAAAGGGATCAGTGGCATCTTCGCTGGCGTCGATCCTTAACCAGGCTGGATATAAGACAGGTCTTTACACCTCTCCGCACCTGGTCGATTTTAACGAGCGAATCCAGGTAAACAACCGGCCGATTTCAAATAAAAGTGTGGTGACATCCTATAATACCATAAAAAAAGCCCACCACGGCGATCGAGGACCCACTTTTTTCGAATTTGCTACGGCAATGGCTCTTGTGGAATTTGCCCGGCAAAGGGTGGACTGGGCGGTTATTGAAACCGGCATGGGCGGCCGACTGGATGCGACCAACATCGTCCGGCCTCAGCTGTCAATAATCACCAATATATCACTCGAACATCGAGAGTACCTGGGAAATACCCTGGAACAGATTTCCGGGGAAAAGGCCGGGATTATAAAAAAACGGACGCCGGTAATCACCGGTATCCGGCAGAAAAAGGCGCTGGCCGTGGTAGAAAAAATAGCCGCCGAAAAATCAGCACCGCTGTTGCGCCTGGGAAAGGAATTCAAAGTCAGGCGCAGTCCTGCCGGGACCTTTTCTTACCGGGGTGTTGAAGCTGTCTGGCATAATCTTAAAACCGGTCTGCTGGGCAATCATCAGGTGGACAACGCCGCCCTTGTGCTGGCAGCCTGTGAAATGCTCCAAAAACGCGGGGTGATACTCTCACCGGATAATATCCAGGCCGGATTGCTCAATAATCGTTGGCCGGGGCGCCTGGAGATCGTTTCTGATGAACCTCGTATCATCCTTGACGGTGCTCACAATTTTATTGCGGCGCGGAACCTGGCCCGGTTTCTTTCGGCAAATTTTTCCCAAAGAAACATAACCATGGTCATCGGAATTTTAGATGATAAGCCTTACAACGCCATGCTCAAATGCCTGTTGCCGACGGCAAATCGTGTCATCTTAACCCGCGCCAAGATTAATCGGGCCCTGGAACCTGAAAAACTGGAAGCCCTGGCAAAAAAAATGGTCCCCCAAGTTACCACCATTTCCGATGTAAAACAGGCATTAGAATATGCAATTGAAACCGCATCGCCCAAAGATGTCATCTGCGTCGCGGGCTCGCTATACGTCGTGGGGGAAGCCAAGAAAGCCCTGGATGGTTCAGGGTTCAAGGTTCAAGGTTCAAAGGTTAAGGGTCGGTAAGGACCGAGTTCATTCGACTGAAGCGCACCGATCTTTGTCCCTTAGCGGTTCTATCATGAACTCCCGACTGAAGGGAAGTTCTGGTGCCAGGCAGAACCTTTGAACCCTGAACGGTGAACCTTTGAACCTGGAAACCGTTTTCATCTTGACTTGTTTCAGCAGTTGAATTAAATTTTTCACATCTGTTTTCTGTATTCTGACTTCTGACATCTGTTTTAATGCGCCCGTAGCTCAGTGGATAGAGCGTCAGCCTCCGGAGCTGAAAGCCGCTGGTTCGATCCCAGCCGGGCGTACCATATAAATTCAAGGGGTTATGA
>JAIVWA010000201.1:0-7739 GCA_049190255.1 Gammaproteobacteria bacterium
TCGGGATATTTTCGGATCGCTTTTTCGACTGCATCCGTGATTATCTGTGTATTGGTTTGCACATCGGAACGTAAATCACCCGTCCATTTCATTTCCAGAGGGGCTTTCACCTCAATGGTCAAGTGGCCGTTGGCTTCTCTGATACAAAAAATCGGCAAAACCGGGCTTTTGCAGCGCATAGCAAGAAATGCGGCGGCCGGGGTTGCGGTAACTTTATGACCGAAGAAAATGACATCCACGCCTTCCGATCGCCGACTCTGATCGACCAATAGCCCCAGTACGCCCCCGCGACGAAGCGTCTGTCGCATTTCGGGTAACGCGCCTTTTTTATATATAATTTTTATGCCGAAGCGTGAACGCAAACGATGAACCCGGCGATTAAGCGGGGCGAAACGTATTTTTTTGGCGACACCAAGGATCGGTTTCTGCAAATAACAGCAGCCATACTGCAATGCCATTTCCCAGCTTCCCAGGTGCGCTGAAACAATAATCAACCCTTTTTTGCTTTCCAATGCGGGCTGCAAGTTTTCCAGGCCCACAACCCGGACCCTGTTTAGAATATCCTCCCTTGATAATGTGGCAAGTTGAAAAAAGTCAAAAAAAGTAATGCCTAAATTCTGAAAAATACGCCGGGAAGTTTTTTTTATTTTCTGACGGGACCAGTCCGGATAGGCAAAAGCCAGATTACGCCGAACAATGCGCCGGTGAGGTCCATCTATTAGATAGGCGATCCTGCCTAACAGTCTGCCGAATTTGGCAATATGGTTCGGTGGTATTTTAGCAATCAAAGCGTTCGAACCACCGCCCAACCAGCTAAAATCCGTGCCTCTCTCCGGATTGCAGTCATCTAATTTGGATGACATTGAGCGGTCCTTTCCCATACAAAAGATATCGTTGATTAGTTGATTGGTTAAGTGGTTGTAAATATGGATTTATGCCATATTTGCAAAATAATTGGACACTTCATGTTTCAATAATCGTAACATTCTGAAATTATAACTATAATTTACCTAATCAACCATTCAACCAATAAACTATTCAACAAGGTCTGATCTATGCATTTAGCAATATTTCAACGTGATTGGCGGCAAGCTCGGGAAGGCGTTTCAGTGAGTAGCCTCCTTCCAGTACAGATATGATTCTGCCTTTTGAATGCTGCCGGCCCAACTCAACAATTCTCTGCATAATCCACGAGAAGCCTGCGGTTGATAATTTCATATCGGACATATCATCATCCGCGTGGGCATCAAAGCCGACCGAGACCAGGATGACTTCGGGTTTGAATTCGTCAAATGCCGGAATCAGGTCTTTTTGCATCAGGCGTTTGTATTCGTCATCGCCCTGGCCGGGCAATACCGGCGAGTTCTTTGTGAAGCCGTGTCCGAAGTCTCTGCCGATTTCAAATTCGCGCCCGGTACCGGGGTAAGAAAAAGAAGGATGCTCGTGGATGGAGTAGTAAAATACCGCCGAATCCTGCTCGAAGATATGCTGGGTGCCGTTGCCGTGATGAACATCAAAGTCGATAATTCCCACCCGCTCGATGCCCCACTGGTTCTGCAGGTACCGGGCGGCAATGGCCACGTTATTGAAATAGCAAAACCCCATGGCCTTGTTGACTTCCGCATGATGTCCCGGGGGTCTGACTGCGCAGAAGGCATTATCGAGGTCCCCTTTCATTACCCGGCTGACGACATCCAGAATTCCTCCCACAGCAAGCAAGGCGGTCTCGTAGGTATCGTAACACACCTGGTTATCCGGGCTGTCAAACATGCTTTTACCGGAAATGCAGGCGGCCTCAAAGCGCATAATATAGCGCCCGTCATGAACCAGTTCGATCCATTTCATATCTGCCCGGCGGGCTTTTATGTGAATGATCCTGGAAAGCAACCCGGCTTCCTGGATGCCCCGGTAAACGCAGGGAAGCCTGTCCGGCATCTCCGGGTGATAGTCGCCGGTTAAGTGCAACTGATACCTTTCATCATATAAAAAGCCGGTTTTATTCATGGGATTTCAACTCGCACTCTTTTAGCCATCAGCAAAGCGTACAGGGAATTGCAATTTTATTATTTCGCTGATTTCTGGTTTTCTCATAGGCCAAACATTGCCCGTTCATAAATAAAGACGGAGCGTAGCGACACCACAAATTTAGGCACTTTAGGCATTTTAGCGCACTTTAGGCATTTTCCGGCTTGTCCGGGTTAGGCCACTATCTTATCAAAGATTTCGAAGGACGCCTGGACCGACACACTCTCATCAGGCATTTCGATGGTCGGACGCCCGTTAAAATCAAAATCATAGATGGTGCGGTCCTCCGGCACGGTGCCGGCCAATTCAAGCCCGCCCTCATGGATCATTTCCAGCGCTTTTTCGGATGGCGCTTCTTTCACCTGATTGATCACCACATAGCTTTTGCCGACGCCGATGTTCAACCGTCTGGCAAGATCGTCAATCCTTATAGCGGCCTGAAGGCCGCGTCGGGAAGGATCGGTGATAAGTAACAGAATATCCACATTTTTAGTGGTCAGACGGCTGATGTGCTCCATGCCGGCCTCATTATCCATCACGATAAAGGGATAATTGTCGGCCAGACGGTCCATGAATCCCGCCAGCAGGGTGTTGGCGGCACAATAGCAGCCGGCGCCCTCAGGTTGCCCCATCACAATCAAGTCATATCCCGGCGCTTCGACCATGGCTTCTTCCAGTTTCATCTCCATAAAAATATCTTTGGTCATGCCGCCGGGGACGACACCTTTTTTCATTTCTTCCCGGGCGTTGCCAAGGGTGTCTTTGATCTCCAGGCCGAGGACCTCATTTAAATTAGAGTTGCAGTCAGCGTCAACTGCCAGAATCGGCGTCCTATTTTTTTTTACCAGGTATTTGATAAGCAGGCCGGCCATGGTGGTTTTACCTGTACCGCCTTTGCCGGCCAGAGCGATTGTATATGGCATTTTTAAAGTTTTCCTTTCTATCTATGAAGGTTCAAAGGTTCAGGGTTCAAAGGTTCAGGGTTATTCGATTTTGGAATTTAGATTTTTGATTTTGGATTCAAAAGACAAATCACAGCGATTCCACCCCTCATGGGGTATCCTTCCGAGTCGAAGATTCAACAACCAGTGATTGAATATTTAAGGTCCGCCTCTCTCCGAGCTGTAAGCTCTACGAACTGGAAGCCGGCGGATCGGTTATAAAAAAACTATCATAAAAATGACGGAGAGAATCGACATCCACAAATCTTCAGTCTTCAATCTTCAATCTTCAATTCCGGCTTGTCCGGAATAATCCTAAAATAATTAAGTTAGTTTCGCCCAACAGTCAAGTACCTTTTGCTTTAAAGCCGGACGAGTCGATCAATATATTGTCAGATAAATGGTCATAAGGGCTTATTTGTGTTCATTAAATCCAGGCCATGCGGGTTTCAAACCCCTTGCAAAGACCGGTGGCATGTGCTAATCCCAACAACAAGTTAGGGGCTTCGCCCCATGAAAGGGGCCACAACTCAGATATCAAATAATACCTTATATTTTAAATAAGTTATAGAAATTCCGAAACGTATAATCATTCATATTAAACCATTTTTTGGAGGAATTAGGATGGATTTTGAGCTTACTAAATCACAGAAAGAAATTCAGAAAGCCGCCAGGGAATTTGCCAAAGGTGAATTTGACAAAGATCTTGCCCTTGAACTGGACCGAAAGCACGAATTTCCAACCAAGATTTGGAAAAAAGCAGCTGATTTAGGATTTATCGGCGTTCATTATCCGGAAGAGTATTCCGGCCAGGGGCTTGGTGTTCTGGAAAACATCATTATCGCCGATGCGTTGTGCGCCCAGGATTCCACCATCGGCAGCGCCGTCATTCTTTCCAGCTTTGCCACTGAGTGTGTTTTGCGTTTTGGCAGCGAGGAATTAAAGCGGAAGTTTCTTCCGGCGGTGGCCGAGGGTGAAATGCTCTCGTCCGGAGCCTTTACCGAACCGGGTCATGGATCAGATATCACCTCACTGGATACGACCGCCGTGCGGGAGGGGGATGAATGGGTCATTAACGGCACGAAAACGTTTATCAGCAACGGTGGCATGGCCGGTTTTTATTGCACCATGTGTCAGACAGACAGCGAGGTGCAGCCCACTTACCGGGGTATCAGCTTGATTTTGGTGGAGGATGGTCAAGAAGGCCTCACCACCGCCGATGTCGGTGAAAAGATGGGTATTCGCATGATCTCTACGGCCGAGGTCAACTACAAGGATGTGCGTGTTCCGGCCACCAACATTATCGGGGAGGAGGGTAAAGGCTTCTACCATGTTTTAGAATTTTTCGACGAGAGCCGGATTTTAGTTGCCGCCCAGGCCCTGGGAATCGCCCAGGGTGCCTATGATCGCGCTCTGGCCTATGTAAAAGAACGGGAACAGTTCGGCCGCAAGATTGCCCAGTTCCAGGTCACCCAGCATAAGCTGGCGGATATGGCCACCAAGATTGAGCTTGCCAGACTGATAACTTACAAGGCCGCCTGGAATTTTGATCAGGGCCGCATTGACCCCAAACTGACATCCATGGCCAAAATGTATGCGGCACGCACGGCGGTTGAAGTGGCAGATGAAGCCATACAACTTCTGGGCGGATACGGATACATGGCGGAATATGAAGTCGAGCGGTTTTACCGCGATGCCAAGATTACCGAACTGTATGAGGGTACCAAGGAGATTCAAAAGAATACGATTGCGAGCGCGGTGATCGGTAAAATCAAATAGTTTAATTGATACGCCTCCGGGGTATCAACCACCAAAACGATTTTTAATGATCATGTATCCTTTTTAGGATCGAAAGGGGGGTGAAATGCCTGACCTGATCAAGAAAACCCTGCTGGCAGGTGTCGGCCTGGCGCTGAAAACCTGGGATGAAGTGGAAGATCTGGCCAAAGAATTGATTGATAAGGGGAAGATGTCCGAAAAAGACGGCAGAAAGTTTACCAAAGATCTGCAAAAACGCTATGAAGACACCCAGAAGAAACTGGAGGCCCGGGTCGAAAAAATGGTCAAGGAATTTTTTAAGAAAGCCGATGTGGTAACAACCGATGAATTAAAGGCCTTGAAAAAAGAAGTCCGAGATTTAAAAAAAATGATCAGCAGCGAAAAGGAGAAGTCGTGATTGAGGAATTAAGGGATTCAGGCCCGGATAAACCGGAGAATGCCTAAAGTGCAATTTAGGCAATTTAGGCATTTCTTTACGTAACTGATTTTTGCATTAGGCCTATGCTGAGCATAAGAAAAATAGGTGTCATCGGCCGGACCTATCGACACCTCAACCGCTACCGGCAGATCCTGGCCGTATTGTTTAAGTATGGCTTTGGGGACCTGCTGGAGATGTTGAAGATCGATCAGTATATTGAAGTTGGTCTTCAAATGATATCGAGGAAACGGGCCAACCGGGTAGAACGGCTGGGCCGGCCCCAGCGGCTGAGAATGGCTTTTGAAGAACTCGGGCCCACCTATGTAAAGCTCGGTCAGATACTTTCCACCCGTCCGGATCTTGTCCCGATGGAATATATCGAAGAGCTGTCACTGCTCCAGGATAAGATTCCGGCCTTTCCATTTGAAAAAGTCCGTAAAGTTGTCAGTTCTGAGTTCGGTATGCCCCCCGAAGAGCTGTTCGACAGCCTGGAAGAAGAGCCATTTGCATCGGCTTCCATCGGTCAGGTGCACCGGGCGGTTTTGAAAGACGGCGAAGCGGTGGCCGTTAAATTCCAGCGGCCCGGTATTGAAAAAATCATCGAAGTCGATCTTGAAATCATGCTGCATCTGGCGACCCTGGCCGAACACCACATAGAAGAGCTATCCTTCCATCGTCCGGTGAAAATTGTAGAAGAATTTGCCCGGACGCTGGAAAAAGAAATTGATTATAAAAATGAAGCAACCAATATGGAGAGGATTGCCCGCCATTTTATAGACGACCCCCTCGTTTATATCCCCAAGGTATTTCGTGACACCACCACCACCCGCGTACTGACCTGCGAGTTCATTGAAGGCATTAAGATCTCAGATATTGAGAGCCTGGACGCCGCAGGGCTCGACCGGGGGATTATCACCGCCCGGGGTGCCGATCTGGTGCTCAAACAGATCTTTGTCCACGGTTTTTTTCATGCCGATCCGCACCCGGGCAATATTTTTGTATTGCCCGACAATGTGATCTGCCTGCTGGACTTCGGTATGACAGGTATAGTGGATCGACAGACCCGGGAGAATTTTGTCGATCTGCTCGACAGTATCGTTCACCAGGATGAAGTTCGTACCGCCCAGGTACTTCTTAAGTTAACCTATTGGGACGAAGAACCGGAGATGCGGTTGTTTGAAAGGGAGGTGGCGGATTTCATGGGGCGGCATCTTTACAAACCCCTGAAGGATATCGAGCTTGGCAAGCTGCTGCAGCAATTGCTGGAACTGTCCACCAGCTTAAAGTTGCGAATTCCGCCGGATATTTTTTTGATGATGAAAGCCTTCAGCACCATGGAAAGCGTGGGCCATATGCTTGATCCGGATTTTGATATGATTGCTCAGGCCACACCCTTCATCGCGGAGGTAAAGCTGGCCAGGTATAAACCCCAACGAATCGCCGACGATGTTTACGATCTGGCCTCCCGCCTGCTTCATTTTTTTCAGCAATTTCCCAAAGACCTGCTTGACCTTGCCAATTTAGTCCGGCGGCAAAAACTCAGTTTAAAAATTGAGCATCGGGGTCTGGAGACCATGCTGGCCACCCATGACCGGATCTCCAACCGGATTTCTTTTTCCATCCTGATCGCGGCGCTGATTATCGGGTCCGCACTGATTGTGATATCCGAAACCCCGCCCCTTATTTACGGGATTTCACTTATCGGAATCCTTCTCTTCTCTGCCGCCGCGATTATGGGGATCTGGCTGTTGGTGGCCATCCTCAGGAAGGGAAAGCTATGAGAGATCGTTGAGAAAAATCCCCTTCAATTAAATTGCCGGAAACCCCCCATTGGCATCTTAAATTAATGGTGCATATTTTAGGGAAATATCCAATTGTGCTATGAGAACGGATTTTATGCGGCTGGCTATGGTCAAGCAATCCATTTTAGGTGAAAGCATAGTTGAAATCGAAGGCGTAATCGAATGTAATATACGCATATTCACTTTTATAAGAAAAAGAAAGCTCGAACGGGATGTCCTTGCCGGCGGTTTTGACACTGGTGCCCCTTATGGATAGTTTCTTTAAAATTTTGTAGTCTTTATCCAAAAGATAGGCCTTCATTCTGAAATTGTATACATTGGCACTGACAGGTATTTTGTCCTGATTCAGAGTGATCTGGCCTTTGGCTTCGATGACTCCTCTATTTTTATCATAGCGCGGTGAAAGCTCAATGCTAAGATCTTTCAAGTGAATGGTTTGCATTTTGGCCGATGGGTCAAAGTTCAACTGCATGCACTTTTCCGAAGGAACTCTGGTATCCGAGAAATTGCCGGCACAGCCCGCCAGAATAGCCAAGAGGCACAACCCGATTAATTTTTTCATCGTAATATCCTCTATCTTAGTGTTTCATTCATAAAGCCGCTTCCAGTAATAATCATGACTACCACCAGTCGGTTATCCTTAGCCCCCAATAGCACGATCGCAGAGAGGCTCAATCCCTTTCGAGAATATATCGGTATTTCTCCTCTATACTTTAGTATCTTAGTTCTGAAATTGTTGTTTTTAGTGGCAAGAATTTTTTTGACCTCTCTGTA
>JAIVWA010000202.1:0-7724 GCA_049190255.1 Gammaproteobacteria bacterium
GGACAAAGGACAAAGCACTCAGCCGCGCCGCGTCTTCACTGAGTCTCTTGTATTCCCCACAAAAATGAAGAACCGTGTACGTGTACGAGCACGAGCACGATAATTGCAGAGGATATGGGATACTCTCTCTTGCTAATCCCTCCTCGATCCCCTATACTTTCATTATGACAAAAGAAAAATATGACAAGCAAATTCAGTTTGACTGCCCGGCTTGCAAAAAAGGCCAGATCACAATCGATCCGGATATAAAGTCAACCCCCGTTAAGATTAAGCGCCAGGCTTCGTCCAGCCCGTCAACAGCCCGCCCCGCGCAGCCCCCCAGCGGCACGGCCCTGAAAAGGATAATATTGCGGAAACTGGAAGACTTGCCACCGATGCCGCAGATTGTGATTAAGGCCCGCGAGGTTATGGCGGATCCGAATGCGGGCATCAAGGACCTGGTCAAGCTGTTTGAAAAAGACCAGTCCATCGTTACCAAGGTGTTGCGGCTCGGAAATTCTGCTTATTATGGGGTGAGCAGTAAAATCGCGACCGTGCAGCATGCGGCGGTATTACTCGGCCAGAAAACACTGGGTGAGGTTATCACGATGGCCGGAATTTCTATTTGGACAACAGCCTGTCAAGGTTTGACACCTAAATTTTCCCTTGGCAGCCTGATGGGAAAGGCATTATTGATATCGCTTCTAAGCGTCCTCTTGTGATTTCATCGTTTCAAGTTCTTCCCAGCGACGGTAGGCGGTCTCGATATCCCGTTCGACGCGATCGAGATCCGATTTAAGCCCGACAATCTCGTCTTTTTCTTTTTTGTAAAACAAAGGGTCGGACAGGATCGCAAACAGCTCTTTTTGCTCTGATTCAAGGGCTTCGATCTTTGGGGGCAGATCCTGCATTTCCCGCTTTTGCATATACCCCAGCTTTCGTGATGGGCGCGCCTTGGGTTTTGGCCGGACTTTTTTGCGGCCATTTTTTTCCGGCAGCCGCTCTGCTGCGCGTTGCGGCCGCTGACTCAGCCAATCATCGTACCCGCCGGTGTATTCGACCACCTGCCCGTTGCCTTCAAAGACGATGGTGCTGGTGACCACATTGTTTAAGAAGGCCCGGTCGTGGCTGACCAGCAGAAGGGTCCCCTGGTACTCCAAAATCAGCTCCTCCAAAAGCTCCAGGGTTTCGGCATCCAGATCGTTGGTCGGCTCGTCCAGCACCATAACGTTGGCCGGTTTCGTGAACAGCTTGGCCAGCATCAAGCGGTTCTTTTCTCCGCCGGAAAGGACACAAACCGGCGTGCGGCATCTTTGGGGCGAGAAGAGAAAATCCTGAAGGTAGCCGATGACGTGGCGTTTTTGGCCGTTAAAGATAATAAAGTCGTTGCCGGCGGCGATGTTTTCCCGCACGGACTTTTGCTCATCGAGCTGCGCCCGGAGCTGGTCAAAATAAACTACCTGAAGGTTGGTGCCGTGACGGACACTGCCTGTTTCCGGGCTCGCCGCTTTTAAAAGGATTTTCAGCAGGGTGGTTTTGCCCACCCCGTTGGGGCCGATGATACCCACCTTGTCCCCGCGCATGATGACCGTGGAAAAATCGCGCACAATCGGGGCTTGTCCATAAGAAAAGCTCACCGCCCTGGCTTCGATGACAAGCTTGCCGGTCCGTTCCGCCTCCTGAACCTGCAGCCTGACATTGCCGATTTTGCGGCGGCGGGCCCGGTAGGCGGCACGCATCTTTTGCAGGCTCTTGACGCGCCCTTCGTTTCGCGTTCGGCGGGCTTTTATCCCTTTTCTGATCCAGACTTCCTCCTGGGATAGTTTTTTGTCGAAGACCCCGTTTTGGGTTTCTTCGATCTCCAAGGCCGCCTGTCTTCGTTTTAAATAGGTGGCGTAGTCGCAGTCATAGGAAACCAGGCGGCCCCGATCCAGTTCCATGGTCCTGCCGGCGATCTTCTTGAGAAAAGCACGGTCATGGGTGATAAACAACAGGGTTTTTACGTGGCGCTGGATAAATTCTTCCATCCATATGATCGTGTCGATGTCAAAATGGTTGGTGGGTTCGTCCAGCAGCAGGAGGTCCGGTTTGCAGGCCAGGGCCCGCGCAAATAGCGTGCGCCGTTTCAGCCCTGCTGAAAGGTCGGCGAACCGATTCTCAGGATCCAGCCCGGTTCGTGAAAGAATGTTTTCGACGCCGGTTAACAGTTCCCATCCACCGTCGGCGTTCAGCATATGCTGCAGTTCGTCGCGCCTTTTTACCAGTTGGGGGTTGTCCCGGGTCTCAGTGGTTCTGCAGATCCGGCTGTGCTCGGCCAGCGCCCGGCCCGTTTCACCGAGGCCTTCGGCAACCACATCAAAGATCGTGCCGTCCAATCCCACCGGCACATCCTGTTCCAGCGCAGCCACGCTGATGCCCTGCCGGCGCCAGATCTCACCGCTGTCCGGAAGCATTTCGCCGCCCAAGAGCTTCAGCAGGGTGGACTTGCCCACACCGTTGCGACCCACCAGGCAAACGCGCTCCCCTTTTTCGATCTGGAAGGTTACGTTTTCCAGCAGCGGGGGCTCACCGAATCCCCAGCACACATCCCGCATACCGATCAGCGCCATAAGGGCATCCTCTTTGAACCAAAAGATCCCATTTCCGGATGGACATTATAAGTGGTTTCAAAACCCCATATCACGCCCCAAGACAAGGCGTATATTGGGTTGGCCGGTTTGCCGGTTAAGCCAGTTGAGCCCGTGCAAACAAAGGATTTTTTCAGTTTTATATTGGTCCGGCAAACGGGTTAACGGGCCAACAGGCTCAACCTATCAACAGGTGAGCATTTTGAAGAAACGAGCACCGCAGTATTTGTGCGTTAGATGGGGTTTTGAGATCACTTCTAATTTATATCCCTTGTCTTGTAGAACGCCACCTCCGGCCATTCTTCCATGCAGTAATTGAGCTGGAATTCACTGGTTGTCAGAAAGGACAGGCAGCCTTGAGAATCTCTGGCCAGGTTGGCCGTATTCTTTTTCTCAAATTCGGCCAGTTTTTTGCGGTCACCGCACTCGATCCAGCGTGCCACCGCAAAGTCCACCGGTTCATAGATCGCATCCACGCCATATTCGGCCATGAGCCGGGCCATGGTGACGTCAAACTGGAGGACACCGACCGCCCCCAGGATATAATCACTTCCCGTAAGCGGCCTGAAAACCTGGACCGCGCCCTCTTCCGCAAGCTGGGTCAGGCCCTTCTGAAGGTGCTTGGCCTTAAACGGATCTTTCAGGAGGACGCGCCTGAAATGTTCGGGCGCAAAGTTCGGAATGCCGGTAAATTTCAACAGTTCCTTCTCGCTGAACGTGTCACCAATCTTGATGGTTCCGTGGTTGGGGATGCCGATAATGTCTCCGGGAAAGGCCTCCGTCACAGTGTCCCTGCCCTGGGCCATGAAAATGGTCGCATTGGCCAGGGCGATTTTTTTTCCGATCCGGTGGTGAACCACCTTCATCCCCCGCCTGAATTTGCCGGAGCAGATCCTGACAAACGCGATCCGGTCGCGATGGGCCGGATTCATATTGGCCTGAATTTTAAACGCAAAACCCGAAAAGGATTTTTCGTAGGGCGACACTTCACGGGAGACGGCCGCGCGCGAACCCGGGGGGGGCGCCATCTCTACAAATGCATCCAGCATCTCTTTAACACCGAAATTATTGATGGCACTGCCGAAAAAAACCGGCGTCTGGCTTCCTTTTAAGAAGTGCTTCATCTCAAAGGGGTTTACCGCGCCCTCGATCAGTTCGATGTCTGCCCGCAGCTCTTCAGCCTGGCTGCCCAGCAGTTCATCCAGGACCGGATCTGACAAGTCATTAATCACGACCCCGTCCTGTCCGCGGGTATCGCTGCCGGGACTGAACAGATGCAGCTGTTTGTGAAAGAGGTTGTAAACCCCTTTAAAGCGTTTGCCCATCCCGATCGGCCAGGAAAGCGGTATGCATTCGATCTGCAGCTTGTCCTCGATGTCTTCCAGGATATCCAGCGGGGCCAAACCCTCACGGTCGAGCTTGTTGATGAAGGTAATGATGGGGGTGTTGCGCATCCGGCAGACCTCCATGAGCTTCTCGGTCTGGGCTTCGACCCCCTTGGCATTGTCGATCACCATCAGGGTGCTGTCGACGGCGGTCAATACCCGGTAGGTGTCTTCGGAGAAGTCCTGGTGACCCGGCGTGTCGAGAAGATTAATCTCAAAACCCCGGTAATTGAATTTCATCACCGAAGTCGTCACTGAAATCCCTCTTTCCTTTTCAATCGACATCCAGTCACTGGTCGCATGGCGGGCGGCATTCTTGGCCTTGACCGCCCCGGCCTGCTGGATGGCTCCGCCGAAAAGGAGCAGCTTTTCCGTCAACGTGGTCTTGCCGGCATCCGGATGACTGATGATTCCGAAGGTCCGTCTGCGGCTGATTTCTTTTTGAGTATAATTGTCCATTAATTTAACATCTCGGAATTTCTACAATTTGTTAGAAATATAGTGTTATTTGTTGCCGCCCGCCTGGGTAAGCCACATGAAAAGATTTTGATCAAATAATCCGCCCCTAAAAAAAATCCCCGGCTGCCTTTACAGCCACAGGGATGTGGTCTAATAGCGACTCAAACGACTGCTGTAATTATAATTTCTCCGGGAGCATTTGTCAATTGCCGCCACGTTGGTGCGAACGTCTCAGTGATCGAACGCTTCCAGGATCAAGCCGACTGGACGGGTGAACATCGACGAACCCGGTGTGGCCATCCAGGACTAAATTATCCCTTTATTTAGCTTTTTCCGAATTTGGAAATTGATCGCGGTAAGAGGGAACTCGTTGTTGACTGAGTTGACTTACCGGCTGGGATGTTGCATACTTTTGGATACGGCAGAGAAATTGAAATCTCCACTCTCCGTGCAACCTCTGCTAACGAAACACCCTTTCAATCCCCCACAATAACATGGTACAATGGTCCATGAGAATTAACGGACGAAAAGCCCGGCCTGAGAATCGGTTATACCGGTTGTCATAGATATGTTCCGTTTGCCAGATTCGCTAACAGGAGAAAATATAGTGTGTAACAGACTGAAATTATTGCAAACATGACAACCGCTATATTATTTTTTTATTGAAAAAAAATCTAGACTTTTACGCAACAATGTGCCATATTTCAATCAATAGAGCGCATCTGGCTGACGATGAAAGCACGCTGGTTCAATAACCATGTTTGCAAAACCAAAGAAAAATTATTAGAGCGTTTGGATCATGCCATATTGGAGGTTATGGACAAACCGGAGAAAACCAACATACCACCGCTATCGGAACGTTATTCTGACAAACGCTCTAAACCATTACTATTAAACCTGGCATATCTATGAATTTCGCTTCAATCGCCAACGTCCTGGGAAAACTGCTGATTGTTACCGGCACTACCATGGCCTTTCCGTTGATCTGTTCCCTTTATTATAAGGAAAATGATCTGTATGCGTTATTCGTCTCCGCTATCATCACCATTCTATTGGGGCTGCCCATCTGGTGGTTTTTTCGAAAAAGCCATGAGTTAGACATCAAAGACGGTTTTTTCATCGCCGTCTTCGGATGGGTGTTGATCTCCGCCGTATCCGGGCTGCCTTTTATGATCCACGGATCGATTCCTTCCTTTACCAACGCATTTTTCGAAATGATGTCCGGTTATACCACCAGCGGAGCGACCATTCTCACGGATATCGAGGTGGTGCCGCACGGACTGTTGTTCTGGCGAAGCCAAACCCATTTGCTGGGTGGTATGGGTTTTTTGACATTGACGGTGATATTTCTGCCGCAAGGCATGGGCGGGCTGCGCTTATTTCGGGCAGAGTCGAGCCCCGGTCAGGTGATCACCAAAGAGAGATTCATCCCCCGCAACAGAGACACGATGGTCTGGCTCTGGGGAATCTATATGACCTTGAACCTTTTGGAAACCCTCTTGTTATGTCTGGGCGGAATGTCGCTTTTCGATTCATTGTGTCATTCGTTCGGAACCGTGTCGACATCCGGCTATTCCCCCTGGAACGCCAGCATCGGGCATTACAACAACGCCTACTTTGACTGGATCATCATTTTGTTCATGTTTTTGGGCGGAATGACCTTCATGCTGTTTTATTTCATGCTGCAAGGCAACTGGCACGTATTGAAAATCAACACCGAATTTCGTTGGTATGTGGGTTTTATGCTGTTTTTTTGCGGCATGGTTTCATGGATTTTGTGGAAGGAAAACACCTATGGCAGCTTGATGGATTCCATTCGCTACGCGACCTTCCAGGTCACCTCCCTCCTAACCACCACCGGCTTCACCACCGCCGATTACGAAAAATGGCCTCAGGCCGCGCAGATGTTTCTTTACGCGGTGTGCTTTATCGGAGCCTGCGCCGGATCGACCACTAGCGGTATCAAGGTCGTCCATTACGTCCTTATCTGGAAAAACGGGGTGGCCTCGATCAAACGCATATTTTTTAAACCCATGGCGGTCGTATCCGTCCGACTGAACCAGCGTCCGGTCGATCCCCAAATCATCGACCTGGCCGTCTGTTATTTCATCGTCAACATCTTCCTGGTGCTGGGAGGGGGGTGTTTTATGGTGCTGGTGGATGATATGGACTATGTCACCGGCATGAGTTCGGTCATTGCCACCCTCATGAACATCGGTCCGGGATTCGGCACAGTGGGACCGTCTGAAAACTATGCCCATATTTCCGATGTGGGTAAATGGTTCTTATCCTGGAATATGCTCGTGGGCCGACTGGAGATGTTTTCAGCCCTGGTGATATTCTATCCGTCCTTCTGGAAGAGATAACGAGATCAAGCTAAAAATAATTTCTGCACATCTTTTAGATGGGCTGAAATACAAACGACGATAACCCGCTCATCACTGTGGATGTGGGTATCGCCCACGGCGACTTGCCAGGCACCGTCGCGGTAAATTGCACCGATCATGATCTTGCCGTAGAAAGAAGTATCCAATTTGGAAAGGGGTTTGCGGGTGATCGGCGATTTGGGAGCGGCAACGAGCTCTACCACTTCGGCCTCAAAGCCGTGCAGATGGGCCACGGAAAGCAATTCCCCCCGGCGGATGAACTTGAGTATTTCGTTGCCGGCCAGGATTTTTTTGTCCAAGGCAATATCCGATCCCATCGTCGTCGCCAGCACCAAGTAATCCTCTTTGTTGACCAGAGCGATGCATTTTCTCTGTTTGGCCTGGGAATGATTATTATGAGTGTTCATGATGTGCTTTGCCAGCACGCAGCTCATGATGTTGGTCTCATTCTCGCCGGTGGCGGTGATAAAGGTGTCCATGTCCAAAAGTCCTGCGGATAACAGAACCTTTGTATCCGAACCGTCTCCATGCAGGACCTCGGCGTTGTCTAAAGCAAAGGACAACTCCTGGGCACATTTTTCATCTTTTTCAATCAACCGAACCTCGAATGACTCTCCCAAAAGCTCGGCCAGGCGGCGACCCACCAGGCCGCCTCCTAGAATCATCACCCGATGGCGCTTCTGCTGTTGAACACCCGTCATCTCCATCAACTTGGGCAAATTTTCGTTGCTGGCCATGAAAAAGGCCTGATCCTGAGGCAAGAGCTCATGCTCCCCGCCGGGTATGATCGTCGTAATTCCGCGCGCAACTGCAACGACCCGGAATGGAAAATCCCGATGCTCTCGGGAAATTTCTTTCAGGCTTCTGTGTGCCAGCGGCGATGCCTC